>JAFQKM010000019.1 GCA_017396925.1 Clostridia bacterium | reverse complement strand
TGACCGATCCTCTGGTACGGCTGCGCGACACACTGCCGCCCTCTGCATCGGCTGCTGTTTACGCCAATGCGATCCGTGCCCATCTGGAACGCATCGAGCTTGAAGCACAGATCGAATCGCGCGCCAATTTGCTGACCGAACAGAAACGCGCGCAGGAAGGGGCCGAGTACCGGCAGATTTATGATATTTTCTGTGGGGCCATCGACCAGTTTGAGGCCGTCTTCGGCGAAGATACGCTCAGTCGCAGCGATCTGCTGTCGCTGCTGGAACTGATGCTCCGGCAGTATACCATTGGCACCATTCCGGTCTCACTCGACATGATCGAGCTTTCCGATTTCCAGCGCGCTGCCTTTGGCACGGTTCCGTATCTGTTTATCCTTGGCGCGCGGGAGGGGGCCATGCCGCCGGTGGTCACCGGAGGCAGCCTGCTGAAAGAACGCGACCGTATTCTGCTGGAAACCTGCGGAATCGAGCTGACCCAGAGTGATGAAGAACGCACATATGAGTATATGAGCGATATTTATCAAGTAATAGATAGTGCTGTAAAGCAGATTATCTTTACATATCCGAAGCGCGGTTTTGGCGGCAATCACACAGCAAAAAGCTATCTGCTCGACCGCGCGGAAGCGGTTTTTCCGCAAAGTGCCATGGAAGAGGCCGGCCCCGTCGTACGCCGAAATCGCCTGCTCTCGTCCACACCGGCATTTGAGGTCTTGTGCAGCGGTGACCTGTCGGCCGAGCAGATGGCTGCCGAACAATGGTTTGAGCATCGGGCAGAAGGGCAGTATTACAATGCCCTGCAGAACTATGCCGATCAGCCTCGCCATGCCATTGCCCATCCCGAGCGTATCGAAGGCCTGTATGGCGATACCCTCTATATGTCGGCGACCCGCGCCGAAAAGTTCTACAGCTGCCCATTTTCTTTCTTTATGCAGTATGGCCTCAAGGCCAAAGAACGGCGCAAAGCTGCTTTTGAAGCCACCAATGTGGGCACACTTGTCCATTATGTTGTCGAGAATGCCGTTCGTACGCTGTCTTTTGATCCGACGCTGGATCCGGACGCGGTAGTAGAGGATTATGTCACCCGTTTTCTGAAAGAGCGCCTTGGCGGCAGTGAAGAAAAGAGCGCCCGATTTATGGTCAATTACGACCGCATCAAGATCAATATCAAGGCCATCGTCCGGGATATCATGGAGGAAATTGCCGCATCCAGCTTTGTGCCGGTCGCCTTCGAGATGACCTTTGGCGGCAAGGAGGGCTATGCACCCTATACCGTGCGCAGCGGCAGCGCCAAACTGGAGCTCCACGGTTCCATCGACCGAGTCGACGGTTATATCAAGGATGACGTGCTGTATGTCCGCGTTTCCGATTATAAGACGGGCAGTAAGTCGTTTACCTTATCGGATATTCTCTCCGGTCTCAATATGCAGATGTTTATCTATATGCTCATGCTGCGCAGTGTCACACCTGCTGAACTGGAGGATCTGACCATGGCTCGATTGGGGCAGGAAAGCCATCAGGCCGCGCCATGTGCTGCCCTGTATATCCCGGCAAAGAGCCCGTATATCGATGCGCCTCTGGGCAGCAGCGCCGAGGAGATCGAAGAAAACCGGCAGAAAAAGGTCAAGCGTATTGGTATTGTTCGTTCGGATGACGATCTTATTGATGCCCTCGAGCACAGTGAAGACGGCAAATACCGTTTCCTGCCCATTGGCCGCACCAAGAGCGGCGGCTTTACAGCCACATCAAAAGTGGTTGACGCCGACGAACTGGGAGAGCTGATCCATGAGACCGAACAGAATCTGGCCCGCATGGCCCGCCGCATTTCCGGCGGCGATATTGCGGCTTCGCCCTATGTGAAGGGAAATGTGCGGTATTGCGACTGGTGCCCCTATCGCGCCGCCTGCCAGTTTGATACCGGTATGCGCAGCGATCGATACCGCTTCATTAAAAGCTACAAGAAGGATGCCATAATGGCCAGGATCCGCGGAGAGGAGGACGAACATGGCTGTTGAGTTTACAAGAGAACAGAAAATGGCCATTGAGAGCCGAGACTGCGGCCTGATCGTTTCGGCGGCTGCCGGTTCGGGCAAGACGGCTGTATTGGTCCAGCGTGTCATCGGCCTGCTGACCGATCCAGTAGATCCCTGCGGCGTGGACGAATTGCTGGTCGTCACCTTTACCAATGCCGCCGCGGCCGAGATGCGTGAAAAGATCACAAAGGCCCTCTATCAGCGTATGATGGAGGATCCTTCCAATACCCGTCTGCGCCGCCAGCTTTCTCTGCTGCCGGCGGCAA
Source organism: Clostridia bacterium (assembly GCA_017396925.1). GTDB lineage: Bacteria > Bacillota > Clostridia > Oscillospirales > Butyricicoccaceae > RGIG1902. The sequence goes on along the minus strand of JAFQKM010000019.1, from coordinate 485 downwards.
AGATCCAGACCGTCCACTCCTTCTGTATGGATCTGGTGCGCGAACATTTTGCCCTCTGCGGCGTACCGGCCGATTTCGGTATTGCCGATCAGGCGCGCGCCGATGAACTGCGCGCCCAGGCCATGGAGGACGCCCTCGAGGAGCTTTATGCCGAAGGTTCCGAGGATTTCATGGCCCTTTGCAGCGCACTGGCCGAAGAGAAGGGCGACCAGCTTCTGAGCGATGTCATTGCCGAGCTGTATGATCGCCTGATCAGCCATCCCGATCCCATGGGCACCCTGGAACGGTTCACATCAGCCGAGGGGCAGGGGATCTGGAAGGAGCAGCTGCTTCGGGAGGCTGCTCTGCTGCTGGAAGATGCCCGCGAAGATCTGCAGGCGGCCTTTGCACAGCTGCAGAGCTATCCTGTGCTGTCGGAGAAATACGGCGCTGCCTACAGCGCCTGCCTGGATTTTGCAAAAGATATGGAGGCGGCCATCGCACGG
>JAFQKM010000155.1 GCA_017396925.1 Clostridia bacterium | reverse complement strand
ACGCATAGGACTTTTCTGCGTGGAAAGGGATGCACTTCCCCTGCCTCGGCATCTCCATAAGAGCCGCGCGAGGGGCCGGGGACTTCGCGCACTTCCCCACAGCGGTCCCCGGTGGGGCTTTGGTTACTTTGGCCCATACCAAAGTAACGGAAGAATGGTCTGACGGATATATCGTGCATCCCGTTTGAGGCGGACGGCCAATGGCCGTCCCTACACCTGTCTGACGGAGGGATTGTGTATGCGGACCGTCAAGGATGCCGGTCTCTACACCTGTCCGACGGAAGCATTGTGTATGCGGACCGTCGGGGACGCCGGTCCCTACGGCGTTAATCCAGATATTTTGCGGCGAAGGCGAGGACGGTTTTTTCGAAATCCTCCAGCTTGCCGTCGTTTTTGAGGGTCAGGTCGCAGTGGGATGTATAATAGCTGTCGCGCGGCTGGTTCTCGATGCGGACTTCGCCCTCGCGGCGGGTCAGATTGTCGCGGCTGACGATGCGGCGCAGGGTGACGTCGCGATCGGCCAGCAGACCGACCGTCAGGGTGCACATACGGTCCATGCCGCTCTGGAAGAGCAGGGGAACATCGAGCAATACGATGGGCTGGGGGCAGGCGGCGATCTCTTCGCGGCAGGCGGCCATAACGGCGGCGTGGGCGATCTTGTTGAGGACGGTCAGCTTGCCCGGATCGCTGAAGACGATGGCGGCCAGCGCCTTGCGGTCGATGCGGCCATCCTTTCCGGCTTCGGGAAAGACCGACAGCAGGGCGTCGGTCAGGCCGCTCTGGGGATCCTCCAGCAGGCCGTGGTAGACGGCGTCGGTGTCGATGACGCGGATGTCGGTGCGGTCTTTGGATGCGATGCGGCAGAAGAGGCCCTTGCCCGAGCCGGTGCCGCCGGTCAGGCCGACGATCTGCTTGTCGGTACACCGGACGCAGACAAAGCCGGCACTCTTGCGCAGACGGTTGACCGAACCCTCGCCGGCGCCGTATTCACGGGGGCACTGGGCATGGATGCGCCGGGCCTTGGTCGAGTCGAAGCGGCGCAGGACGGCAAAGAGGCGGCGGTCGTGGGCATGGTGATCCCACGAGGGGCCGAGGGAATAGACACGGGTGAAGCCCAGCGCGCGGAAGGCCGCCTTGTATTCGTCAAAGCAGATGATGCCGTCGGTGGGCTTGTATTGGTCGCAGATGCGGCGGAAGGTGTCTTCGGGTGCGCCCTCGTAGAGGGTGATGGGGGCCTTGGGGGCATAATGGCGGTAGGCCATGCCGGGGGACTTGGGCTTTTCGCCCTTCTTAAGGCCCTTTTTGGTGGCGGCGTCGGTATCGGCGGCGCCCAGCACCTCGGCGATCATCTCTTCGGTGATGGCGCCCGGACGGAGGACACGGGGAATGTCGCCGGTCATGTCGACCACCGTTGATTCCACGCCGACGCTGCAGCGGCCGCCGTCGATGATCATGGGTACACGGCCGTTCATATCCTCAAAGACATGGTGGGCCGTGGTGGGGGAGGGCTTGCCCGAAGTGTTGGCCGAGGGAGCGGCCAGCGGGCAGGAAAGCTCGATGATGCGGCGGGCCGTGCGGTGGGCCGGCATACGGATGCCGACCGTATCGAGGCCGGCCGAGACCTCCCGGGGGATGCGGCTGCTCTTGGGCAGGATCATGGTGAGGGGGCCGGGCCAGAAGGCGGCGGCCAGCTTATAGGCGGCCTCGGGCACGCGGGCGGCCACCAGCTCGAGCTGGTCGAGCGAGGCGATATGGACGATGAGGGGATTGTCCTGCGGACGGCCCTTGGCCTCGAAGATCTTTTTCACAGCCTGTGGATCGAGGGCGTTGGCGGCCAGACCGTAGACCGTCTCGGTGGGGATGCCCACCACGCAGCCCTCCAGCAGCAGGCGTGCCGCGGCGGCACAGCCGGCTTCGCTGTTTTTAAGAAGCTTGGTTTCCATATTGAAACACACTTTCTATTTCTGTGGGATTTGATTCTTTAAAGAATTGTTTTTGCAAGTCGTTTGCGGAAAAGGTGCGCGCGCAATCCCTCCGTCACCTAAAGGCCCCTTGTGTAAAGGGGCTCTGCCCGAAGGGCGGTGGGGGATTGTATCGGCAGGCCGGGGGAACAATCCCTCCGTCACGCTTCGCGTGCCACCTCCCTTTACACAAGGGAGGCTTTTGCGGACGCACTTCTGTCAAATGCCTGTAGGGGACGCAGACCACTGCGTCCCGCGGGCCGATGTGGTCATCGGCCCCTACACCCGTCCGACGGACGTACGGACGTATGGAGATGAGGGGAAGCGCAGGGCGTTTTCAAACCCGGATCTTTACTTTCTCTTGGGGAGGATCTCCAGCCAGTAGCCGTCGGGGTCTTCGATGAAATAGATGCCCATCTTGGGGTTTTCGAAGCAGATGCAGCCCATT
>JAFQKM010000018.1 GCA_017396925.1 Clostridia bacterium | reverse complement strand
ATCGAAGGAGAACTCGGCCATCATGTTGGCAACCTGACGGGCCTGCTCGACGGCAACGGTGGGTGTGGCCAGCAGGCGCTCGTCCAGCAGCGACAGCTCGAAAGCCTGCTGGGGTTCGTCGGAGGGATCGTCCTTGATGGTGGCATAGGCCAGCTTCTCCAGCAGGGATGCCAGAGGAAGCATGATGGCAGTTGTGATCAGGTTAAAGCTGGTATGCACAACGGCGATGCCGGCTGCATCGATGGGCTGGTTGATAATGGCCGGCCTGAAGCCGTAGTAAGCAATGGCATAGGCGGTCAGGCAGACGATCGTACCGAGGCAGTTGAAGTACAGGTGAACCAGCGATGTGCGGCGGGCGCTCTTGTTGGTGCCGACCGAAGAAATCAGCGCTGTTGCGCAGGTACCGATGTTCTGACCCATGATGATGGGAATGGCCGCACCGTAGGTGACGGCACCGGTGACGGCCAGCGCCTGCAGAATACCGACCGAAGCCGAGGAAGACTGGATGATACCGGTGATCGCTGCACCGGCCAGAACGCCGAAGATGGGGTTCTGGAACATCAGCAGGATGTTGGCAAACTCAGGCATATCCTTCAGAGGCTCGACGGCGCCCGACATGGCTTCCATACCGGTCATCAGGATGGCAAAACCCAGCAGGATGGAACCGGTGTCTTTATTGGAGGCCTTCTTGGTAAACATATACAGAATGATACCGATGAGGGCCAGGACAGGCGAGAAGTTGGAGGGCTTGACCAGCTGCATCAAGAAGCTTTCACCCTGAATACCGGTCAGGCTGAGGATCCAGGCAGTGACGGTTGTACCGACATTGGCACCCATGATGATGCCGATGGCCTGGCGCAGGGTCATAACACCCGAGTTAACGAAACCGACGACCATAACGGTGGTGGCCGACGAAGACTGGATAACGGCGGTGACGCCCATACCCAGCAGGAAGCCCTTGAAGGTATTGGATGTCATACGTTCGAGCAGATCCTTGAGCTGGCCGCCGGCCTTTCTCTCGAGGCCGTCGCCCATCAGGTTCATACCGTAGAGGAACAACGCAAGACCGCCGCAAAGGGCGAATACATCAAAAATTGTCATGTCTCTTTTTCTCCCATTACATTCTTTTCTTTTTCAGACTCTTCAAATTGCATAAATATCTTATCTGTTTTTTGTAAATTTCACAATAGGCGAATGTAAAATCCGTGTAAAACAACACAAGTTTTTGCCTCTTCTTTGAATATGCTTCTCCGGCCTGCAGTAAAATATCCCGCCTGCAGTTTTCAGGCGGGATATTTTCAAGGCTTAGTCCAGATTATACTTCTTCTTTATATATTTCCCCAAAAATCATGGATTTTCGAGGGCCCCCTTTAATTCCAATAGATTCCGGCCGAATGAATCGGCGCAAAATCGACGCCGAACGGTCGGCGCGGCACAGACGTGCCGTGTTCTTTATCGTTTTCAACCCCGGTTAAACAACCTTTTTATTCTGCCACTTGGTGCCGCGGAAACGCAGGTAGCCACCGATGGAGTTGAACATCCAGTGGGTGGGCATGGCCAGCCACATACCGATAACGCCATAGCCCATGACGATGCTGAACAGATAGGAACCGCCGACACGGCCGATGACCAGACCCAGGCAGGCCATGGTCATGGTGAACTTAACGTCGCCGGCTGCACGCAGAACGGTGGGCAGCGGGCCGGAGGATGTACCCAGCAGAACGGTCCATGCGCCATGCATCATAACAAGGGTCTGGGCATACCAGCGCGCCTCTTCCGACAGCTCATACATATTGAGGACGGTGGGCAGAGCGGCCAGTACAGCGGCGACCAGCAGGATGGAACCGAACTGGGCGATCAGCAGCATCTTCTTGGCGTAGTACTTGGCCTGCGCATAATCGCCGGCGCCGACACAGCGACCGACAACAGCGGGAATGGCCAGACCGACGGCCGAGTTGACGATGGTGTTGATGTTATCGATGGAAACGGCAACGCCGTTGGCGGCGATCTGGGCTGTGCCAAAGGTGGCAATGATCGAGGTCAGAGCGACGCGGCAGACCTGGAACAGGCCGCTCTCGACGCCGCTGGGGATGGCAATACCCATGATCTTTTTAAGCATCTCGCCGTTCCACGAGAAGACTTCACGAATCGAGATCGAAATGCTGTACTTCTTGCGGTCGAGCAGCATAATGCCCAGAATGATGGCCGAAGAGGCACGGGCGATCAGCGCCGAGATACCGACGGCAGCCGCACCGCCGCCCATCATGAATACGCCGATGAAGTTGCAGACGACATTGATGACATTCATCAGCAGGGAGATCTTCATATTGACCTTGGAGTGACCCATGGCACGGAAGAGGGCCGCAAAAGCATTGTAAGCTGCCATGAAAGGATAGGAGAAAGCCGTGATGATCAGGTAGACCAGTGCGGCATCCATAACATCGGCCTCGATCTGGCCGAACAGCAGCGACAGCAGCGGACGGTTGCCCACCAGCATGGCGCCGAGGAAGAGGCCCGACAGCAGGGT
>JAFQKM010000154.1 GCA_017396925.1 Clostridia bacterium | reverse complement strand
CCCCATGGGTAAGGGTCTGGGCGCTTCTCCCGGTGCTGCCTGCGGCCAGATCGTCTTCTCCGCTGAGGACGCTATGGCTTGGAAGGCCAACGGCAAGAAGGTCGTTCTGGTTCGCCTCGAGACATCCCCCGAGGATATCGAAGGCATGAAGGCTGCTCAGGGCATCCTGACCGTCCGCGGTGGTATGACATCCCACGCAGCCGTTGTTGCTCGTGGTATGGGTACATGCTGCGTTTCCGGCGGCGGCGACATCGCTATGGATGAAGAGAACAAGCAGTTCACACTGGCTGGCAAGACCTTCCACGAGGGCGACTGCATCTCCATCGATGGCTCCACAGGTAACATCTACGACGGTCTGATCCCCACAGTTGATGCTTCCATCGCCGGCGAGTTCGGCCGCATCATGGCTTGGGCCGACAAGTATCGCGAACTGGGCGTCCGCACAAATGCCGACACACCCAGAGACGCAAAGAAGGCTCGTGAGCTGGGCGCCGAGGGTATCGGTCTCTGCCGTACCGAGCATATGTTCTTCGAAGGCGAGCGTATCAAGGCTATCCGCGAGATGATCGTCTCCAAGACAGTTGAGCAGCGTGAAAAGGCTCTGGCTAAGCTCGAGCCCATGCAGCAGGGCGACTTCGAGGCTCTCTATGAGGCTATGGAAGGCAACCCCGTCACAGTTCGTCTGCTCGATCCCCCTCTGCACGAGTTCGTTCCCACAGTTGAGGAAGACATCGTTGCTCTGGCTAAGGAAATGAACATGGAAGTTGAAGAGCTGAAGGCTATCATCGATGGCCTGCACGAAGTCAACCCCATGATGGGTCACCGTGGCTGCCGTCTGGACGTCACATACCCCGAGATCGCCGTTATGCAGACCAACGCCATCATCAAGGCTGCTCTGAACGTCCAGAAGGCTCACGCTGACTGGAAGGTCGTTCCCGAGATCATGGTTCCCCTGGTCGGCGAGATCAAGGAGCTGAAGTATGTCAAGGATATCATCACCAAGACAGCTGACGCCCTGATCGCTGAATCCGGCATCGCTATGGAATACAAGGTCGGTACAATGATCGAGATCCCCCGTGCTGCTCTGACAGCCGACGAGATCGCCAAGGAAGCTGAGTTCTTCTCCTTCGGTAGAAACGACCTGACACAGATGACCTTCGGCTTCAGCCGTGACGACGCTGCTAAGTTCCTGGGCTCCTACTACGATACAAAGATCTTCGAGAACGATCCCTTTGCTCGTCTGGACCAGAACGGCGTTGGCAAGCTGGTCAAGATGGCTGCTACACTGGGTAAGGAAACACGCCCCGACATCAAGCTCGGCATCTGCGGCGAGCACGGCGGCGATCCTTCCTCCGTTGAGTTCTGCCACAACACAGGCCTGACCTAGGTCTCCTGCTCGCCCTTCCGTGTTCCCATCGCACGTCTGGCTGCAGCTCAGGCCGCCATCAAGAATCCCCGCAAGTAAGATTCTCTGATCGCTGAGATATAGCACAACATAAAATCAGCCCCCGATTCCACCACGGAATCGGGGGCTTTCTTTCTGGCAAAAAATCTGCGGATTTTTTGCCATTTGGGGCAGGCTCCGTGCTGCGGCACGGAGTTCACCGGTTTTCTGCGGAAAACACGGCGGGTTAGTGTGTTTTTCCCCGGCACATGTCCGTGGAAAAACTGAAAATAAAAATAAAAAGTTCGCAGAAGCGAACTTTTTATTCAGATTGGTTTGTTGCAAAGGCTTCCAGAAGATTGGACATCATCGCTTCAGCAATTTTAAACTGCTTGGGCGTCAGGCGGGCCAGACGATCACTCAGCAGGCTGATGTCGTTCTTTTTATCGGTGCCGAACAGGATCGAGTCACTGGAAACAGCAAGCACCTTGCAGACTGTCTTTAAGGTAGGTAAAGATACGCCGACAGCGCCACGTTCCATTGCGGAAACATGTTTTACACCAAGACCGATCATTTCAGCAAATACTTCCTGGGTAAGACCTGCGGCTTCACGATGCTCTTTGATGCGTTGTCCGATTTCAACATTGATCGCTTTCTTTTCCTGCATGCCAACACCACCTTTTCTTATTAGTTTATCTAATGGTGTTATTGACTATAACCACTTAAAATTACTATAATAAGTAATAAGAAT
>JAFQKM010000153.1 GCA_017396925.1 Clostridia bacterium | reverse complement strand
GGCTTGTATGGGAGAAATCAGTTGCGCTTGACGCCGCTTTCGTCCTGCAGCAGGGCCATGACCCGGGCGCGCAGGGGGGCGTGTTCAGGCAGCGTCAGGTCGGGGTCGCGGCGGAAGGTCTCTTCGGCGGCCTGACGGGCACGCTCGAAAATCTGCAGGTCGTTTGAAAGATCGGCCAGACGGAAGGCCGGCAGGCCGTGCTGGCGGTTGCCGAAAAAGTCGCCGGGGCCGCGCAGCTTGAGGTCTTCTTCGGCCACCTTGAAGCCGTCGGCGGTATTGCAGATGACCTCCAGCCTCGGGGTACGGGGGCCCTTGCGCATGAGGATGCAGTAGGACTGGCGCTGGCCGCGGCCGACGCGTCCGCGCAGCTGGTGGAGCTGGGACAGGCCGAAGCTCTCGGCATCTTCGATAATCATCAGGTTGGCGTTGGGCACGTCGATGCCGACCTCGATGACGGTGGTGGAGACCAGTACATCGAGCATACCGGCGGCAAACTCGGCCATGACGGCCTCTTTCTCCTTGGCCGGCAGCCTGCCGTGCATCAGGCCGATGCGCAGCATGGGCAGGGCCTTGGCCAGCTTGGCCACATATTCCTCGGCGCTCTCGCGGTCGGATACCTCGCTTTCCTCGATGAGGGGGCAGACGATATAGGCCTGACCGCCCTCCTGCACCTGCCTGAGCAGGAAGTTTTCCATGCGTTTGCGCTTGTCGGGGCCGATGGAATAGGTCTCGATGGGCTTGCGGCCGCGGGGCATCTGGTCGATGACCGAAAGGTCGAGGTCGCCGAAAATGATCAGCGACAGGGTGCGGGGAATGGGGGTGGCCGACATGACCAGCATATGGCTGTCGGGCTGCTTTTTGGCCAGAGCCGAGCGCTGGGCAACGCCGAAGCGGTGCTGCTCGTCGACCACGAAGAGGGCCGGATCGGTGAACTCGACCACATTCTGAATGAGGGCATGGGTGCCGCAGATCAGATCGAAGGTGCCGTCGGCTGCCGCCATGAGGGCGGCTTTTTTCTCGGCGGTGGGCATGGCCGATACCAGCAGGCCGACCTGCATACCGAAGGGGGCCAGCAGACCGGTGAGGGTCTTCTGATGCTGGCGGGCCAGCAGCTCGGTGGGGGCCATGATGACGGCCTGCCGTTTGTTCTGCCGGCAGAGCCACGCGCAGGCGGCGGCCACCAGCGTCTTGCCCGAGCCGACGTCGCCCTGCACCAGACGGTTCATGCGGCTCTGGGAAGTCATATCGGCAAAGGCGTCGCGGATGGCCCGCTTCTGGGCGTCGGTGGGCACAAAGGGCAGCTGACGGTAGAAGTCTTCGGGGTCGAAATACTGCAGGGGATTGGATACGCGGGTCTTGGCCTCCCATTTGAGGCCGACCGAGGCGCAGCAGAAGGTATAAAGCTCTTCAAAGACAAAGCGGCGGCGTGCGGCGGCGGCTTCTTCAAAGGACTGGGGGAAATGGATCTGGCGGTAGGCCTCGCGGTTGTCCATCAGGCCCAGCTCGTCTTCCAGAGCCGGGGGCAGGCAGCTTTCGGGGATGGGGCAGACCTGCAGGGCGGCGCGGACCCCCTGCTCGATCATGCCCGACGAGATGCCGGCCGACAGGGGGTAGATGGGCAGAATGCGCCCGGTGACCTCGCCGTCTTCGCCGATCTCTTCAAAGAGGGGGTTGATCAGCTGGGGGCGCTGGGGATAGTTTTCCAGCTTGCCGTAGAAGATATATTCGCGGCCGCGGAAGAGCTGGTTTTTGGTATAGGGGCGGTTGAAAAAGACGATCTCGATCGAGCCGGTATGGTCGAAGGCGCGCACCTTGACCAGCTGCATGCCCTGCCGCAGGCGGGCCAGCGTGGGGTCGCCTGCGATGATCAGGCGGAAGCAGGCCTTCTGCTCGGGGGGCGCCTTGGACAGGGGATAGACGGTGGTGCGGTCTTCATAATCGCGGGGGAAATATCCCAGAAAGTCGCCGATGCGGGTCAGACCCAGCTTTTCCAGCAGGGCGGCGCGCTTGGGGCCGAAGCCGGGCAGATCGGTGACCGGACTCTGGGGCGAGAGGGATTTTTCGCCGCCCGTTTTCTTAGCGGACATTGTAGCGGTAGACGGCCACGACCACGCCGAGGATCGAGCATCCGTCGCCGTCGATGGGCTCGAAATCGGGGTTTTCGGGCATGAGCCAGACGTGGCCCTTTTCGAGGCGCAGGCGCTTGACGGTGGCTTCCTCGCCGATGAGGGCAACGACGATCTGGCCGCTGTCGGCCGTGGGCTGCTGGCGGACGATGACCACATCGCCCTCCAGAATGGCGGCGTCCTTCATACTGTCGCCGCGGACGGTGAGGGCAAACAGATCGCTGCCGCCGTGACCCTCGAAGGGCACATAGCCGATGGTCTCTTCCTGGGCCAATACGGGCAGACCGGCCTGAACGGTGCCCAGCAGGGGGACATTTTTATAGTTGGTCTGACCGGCCACCGACACCGTACGGGTCTTGCCCTTGCTCTTCTGCAGATAGCCGTTGTCTTCGAGAATTTTCAGATGGGAATGGACGGTCGAGGGGGAACGCAGGCCGACCGCCTCGCCGATCTCGCGGACCGAGGGGGCATAGCCGTTTTCCAGCGTAAACTGCTCGATATAGTCCAGAATGGCCTTGCGCTTGGCGCTGAGGATCTTGCTTGCCATGGGAACACCTCCAAAATCGTTGCCTGACCTTTGAAAGGCCGCGGGTCAGGGCGTCGTATGCGTAAAATCGAATATTTGTTTCTATTTTAATTTCATTCTAACATAGAACGTATGTTTTTACAAACATTTATTCGCAAAATTTATCCCCTCGCCCCTTTTGTACGGCAGCGGGATATGGTATGATGGAAGCAACAGAAAAAAGGGAGGTCCCCATTATGTATGATCTGCTGATCCGCAACGCGGTCATCGTCACTGTTGACCCCGACCATCGTGTCTATCCCAATGGCTATATCGCCGTGCAGGGCAATGCCATTGCCGCCATCGGCCCCATGGACGAACTGCCCGAAAATGCACAGGCTGTGAAAACCATCGACGCCAAGGGCAAGGCCGTATTGCCCGGCCTGATCGACGGCCACGGCCACGGCGGCCACTGCCTGACCCGTACATTGGGCGATCAGTATACCGACTGGGACGCCATGGCCGAGGAGATCTATTTCCATTATACCGACGATAACTTCTGGTATGCCGAGGCCGCCCTTGGCGCCGCCGAGCGCCTCAAGTTCGGCATCACCACGGCTGTATCGATGATCGCCTCCACCCCCCGTTCCGACCGCCTGGAGATCCTGCAGGCCCACTTCGACGGCGCCCTCAAGACCGGTATCCGCGAGCTTTCGGGCATCGGCTTCAGCGACGGCCCCTGGCCCAAGCATCCCCATATCTATGAAAACGGCGTCCGCAAGGAGACAATTCTGACCCCCGAGCAGGTGGTCGAGAATACCGAAAAGGCCGTAAAGACCATGAACGGCATCCATCCCCGCCAGTTCTGCATCGTGGCACCGGGCAATCTGACCCCCCGTGCCGACGATACCCCCGAGTTTGCCGCATGGAAGAACCGCGAGATGGCCCGCATCGCCCATGAATACGGCGTTGCCCTCCATACCCATGCCCGCACCGGCGGCATCCAGTTTACCTACGATACCACCCCCGAGTTCTTCGGCCCCCATACCTCGCTGACCCACTCGACCGCCCTGACCCAGAGCGAGATCGACATCATTGCCAGAACCGGCGCCGTCGTCTTCCACGGCCCGACCACACGCGCCAACATCTCTAAGCGCTGCCCGGTCTATGAGATCCTGCGCGCCGGCGGCGAGGTGGTCAT
>JAFQKM010000152.1 GCA_017396925.1 Clostridia bacterium | reverse complement strand
TATAAGCTAAATATTCTTCCTTGGTCATAACGGCCTCGAAGCTCTCCATCATGGCCTTGGCATAGTCGCCGCCGTTCTTCAGCAGCTTATAGCCGGCCAGTGCGAAGACCTTGGCGGTCATGACATAGGCCAGATATTCGTCGGTGACGCGGACATCGGGGTTATGCAGCACGCCCGAGAAACCGCCGGTATTGAACTGGATGGTGGGCATCAGGTTGGCCAGATCGCCGTAGTCGGTGGAGCCTGTGGAGTGCTTCAGCTCGCCGACGCCTGTGATCTTATACTTGCCGCCGACCGATGCATTGGCATCTTCCAGCGCCTCGACAACCGACTTGGTCTCCTTGACGGGAACCAGGGGCAGATAGCCTGCGAAGGTCTTGATCTCGAGGCCGGCGCCGGTGGCGACAGCACCTGCACGCATGGCGCGGTCGAACTTCTTGGAGGCATCCTTAACGGCCTCGACGTTGTTGGCGCGGACATAGTATTCCAGAACGATCTTGTCGGCGATGACATTGGTGGCGCTGCCGCCGAAGACGGTAAAGCCGTGGATACGGACGGTATCCTTATCGCGGAAAGATTCGCGCTGAACATCAACAGCCATCTGGGCGACCTTGGCGGCATTGTAGGCATCAACGCCGTTCTGAGGTGCGCCTGCAGCATGGGCTGCACGGCCGGTGAAGGTGATCGACTTATTGACAAAGCCGTTGTTTGTGCCGTTGGACAGGCAGAGCTCGCCGGCTGTGGTTGTATGGTGGCCGACAACGATGTCGATGTCATCCAGTGCGCCGACGCGGATCAGCTCGCACTTGCCGCCGCCATAGCCGATCTTGCCTTCGTCGATCATCTTGCTCTTGAGGTCGACTTCAACAAACTCCTCGGCAGGAACGCCGAAGAAGACGATGTTGCCGTCCATGGCTTCCTTGATCTCGGGATCGCTCAGGGCCAGGGCAGCACCCATAACGCCGGTGATCTGGGCGTTGTGGCCGCAGCAGTGGGAGGCGCCGGTCTCGGGGTTGGCATCGGGATGGTTGGCGATGGGCAGGGCGTCATACTCACCCATGAGGGCAACGGTGGTGCCCTTATAGTCCTTGCCCTTCAGATAACCCTTAACGCCGGTGACGGCATGGCCTTCGGTGGTCTCGATATTCAGGTTCTTGAGGACCTCGGCAAACTTGCCGGAGGTTCTGAACTCTCTGTAGCCCATTTCGGCATGGGTCCAGATGTCACGGCCAAAGGCCATGATCTCTTCCTGCTTGCTGTCGATAATGTCACAGATTTTCTGTTCCAGCTTATCCATAATGCATATCTCCTTTTGTTGGTTTTTTATAAGATATTATCGAGAGATTATACACAGCATACCACACTTAAAATTAAATGTCCATTCGGTTGACAATATTTTTCGCTCTTTGATACAATAAGAAAAAGAAAGTTTCAGGAGGATACCCTTATGAAGATCGCCATGCTGCAGATGCCTGTCGGCTTTGATAAAGAAGAAAACATCCGAAAGGCGGCGTCGGCCGTCCGCTGGGCAGCCGAGCAGGGGGCCGATATGGCCATTCTGCCCGAAATGTGGAACTGCCCCTATTCCAACAAGTATTTTCCCGATTATGCCGAAGAGGGCATCGGCCCCACCCGTCAGGCCCTGATCGATATGGCAAAGGAGAACAGGCTCTGGCTGGTGGGCGGCTCGATCCCCGAGCGCGAAGATGGCAAGGTCTACAACACAAGCTTTGTCTATGATCCCGAGGGCAGGGAAGTTGCCCGCCACCGCAAGGTGCATCTCTTTGACATCGACGTCAAGGGCGGCCAGCGCTTTTTCGAATCGGAGACCTTTACCCCCGGCGACCGGATCACCACCTTCGAGACCCCCTGGGGCAAGATGGGCCTTTGCATCTGCTTTGATATGCGCTTCCCCGAGCTTGCCCGCGTGATGGCGCTGGAGGGCGCACAGGCTGTACTGGTGCCTGCTGCCTTCAATATGACCACCGGCCCCGCCCATTGGGAGACCATGTTCCGCCAGCGCGCCGTCGACAATCAGATCTTTACGGTCGGCGTATCGCCGGCCCGCGACGAGCAGGGCGTCTATGTGGCCTATGGCAATTCCATCGCTGTCGACCCGTGGGGTACGGTCGTCGAACGCATGGACGGCAGTGAAGGCTACCGCGTCGTCGAGCTGGATATGGCCCGCATTGCCGATATCCGTGCCCAGCTGCCCCTGATGAGCGCCCGCCGCACCGATCTCTATAAGGTCGAACGCAGATAAAGCTATTGCAATTCCAAATAAACAGTGCTACTATGAAATTACAAATTCATACATGGCAGAGTAGATCGGCATGTGTCCAGTGCCCGGAGGACGGGGAGTTGTCTCCGGGACGAAGAAACGAAAGTCGCAGTATGCTGATCGCATCCCGCTGCCGCATGAGGCATTGTATTTTTCCTCCTTATGCGGCTCCTGCCGTATAAGGAGGTCTTTTTTATGTACAACCATCCCTTCTGCCGAGGCTTCTGGAAAGATGCCCTCGCCAACGCACGCAGCCTCAAGACGCTGGTCATCTGCGCCCTGTGCATGGCCATGTCGATCATTCTGGGCTATTTCTACATCCCCATCACCGAGAGCCTCAGCATCCGTTTCACCTATCTGGCCACATCGACGGTCGGGCTGGTGGCCGGCCCTGTGGCTGCACTGATCTACGGTGCCGCTGTCGATCTGCTGGATTTCATGATGCATCCCGGCTATACCTTCTTCTTTGGCTATACCCTGTCGGCCATGGTGGGCGCCTTTTTCTATGCCCTCTTCTATTACCGACAGCGCATCACCATTCTGCGCATCGTCCTGTGCCGTCTGTGCGTCAACCTGTTTGTCAACGTCCTGATGGGCGCCTACTGGAGCAATATGCTTTATGGCAAGGGCTTTATCTATCGCGTGTCGGTCAGCCTGTTCAAGAATGTCGCCATGCTGCCCATCGAGGTCATCATTACGGTCGCGTTCTTCTCGCTGCTGCTGCCTGCCTTTAAATCGGCCCGTTATATTCCGGCCGAGCAGAACCGCAAGATCACCTGGATCTAAACTGCATATAAGATTTTGGCCCCGGAGAGTTTCTCCGGGGCTTTTTTCACGGTTTTTTGCTTGACTTTATTCCGGAGAATCCGTAGACTATCCCTGTAAAGAACGTTTATAAATTGTTTAGATATTAAAAGAGGTGTTTTCCTATGCGTTCCATTATTCTGATGGCCGAGACCGGTTCCGACATCAATGCCGCCATGGCAGCCGAATACGGCATCGAGATCGTTCCCATGCATGTTGCTTTTGACGGTGTTACCCTCGATGACGGTGCATTCCCCGTCGAGCAGATCGTTGATTATTTCAAGCGCACCGGCCGCATTCCCAAGACCAGCGGCTGTACACCCGAGGATTTCCAGAAGGCATTTGATGACATCCATGCCAAGCATCCCGAAGCACATATTGTCTATCTGGCCTATTCGGCCATCACCACCTGCTCTTACCAGAGCGCCGTTATCGCTGCCGAAGGCCGCGACTATATCACGCTGATCGATACCAAGCAGGTATCGGCCGGTCAGGGCGCCATTGTTGTCACACTGGCTGAAGAGATGCAGAAGCATCCCGAGTGGGGCCTGGACGAAGTTGTGGCTGCTGCCCACGATCTGATCGACCGTGCTGCCATGGCCTTCATGCCCGATAATCTGGCCTTCCTCCGTGCCGGCGGCCGTGTCAGCAATGTTGCTGCCCTGGGTGCGCGCATCCTCAGCCTCCACCCGGTCATCGAGATCCTGGATGGCAAGCTGATGGCCACCAAGAAGTACCGCGGCAAGATGCATAAGGTGGTCTCCGACTTTATCCTCGATTATGCCGGAATGTACAAGCTGGACCGCGAGGTGCTTTGGCTGGTTTATGTCTTTGACCTCAGCGATGAAGTCCGCAGCAGTGTCGAACAGGCCGCCCGCGAAAACGGCTTTGCCCGCGTTCGCTGGATCCAGGCCGGCGGTGTGATCACAACCCACGGCGGCCCCGGCGCCTTTGGTATCGCCGGATTCAAGCAGAGATAAGAAGCACGAAAAATAAAAAACGCCTTCGCCGTTGCTGAGAACGGTGAAGGCTTTTTTTACTGTTCGTCATCCAGCCAATCATCGAGATCGGGAACCGGCCCGTCATAGCCAAGAGATTTTCCTTGCAGAGCACGAAGACAGATCCATTCGTTTTCGGCCGTATCGCGGATCAGGGGATCTGTATGGGTCTGTTCGATATGACTGATATGATCTTCCATGGTTTGCAGAGCATGGTTGGCAGCCTGCCGGGCAAGATGATAATTCTGTGCATCCAAATGTCCTTGGATCTCATATAGTGCACGGGCAGCCAGAATGTAGAGAGCACGATAATCAAATGGCATGCGAGTGTATTCCTTTTTAATATGTATAAAAGTATTTGTTTTGTTAATAATACTACTTTATCCTACTTTAAGCGAAAATGCAATATCAATTCGTATTTTGTAGTATTCTTTTAAAAAGGGGGCATGGGATGAAAGAACTCAAACAGAAAATCAGTATCACGTTAGATCCATCGGTGATTGAAAAACTCAGATTGCTGGCGGAAATAGAAGATCGTTCGCTATCACAGTATATCAATCTGGTGCTGAAAAATCATATTGAACATACAGAGAAATAAACGCCTGTCCACAAGCTGTGGACAGGCGTTTTGCTTTTATTTCAGGTATTCTCTGGCCAGCTCGAGGGCTTTGCCGAGCTGGGCGTCGACGGTGATCGTCGTATCGGCCAGGGCCTCGAGGCTGCTGTTGATCAGGTTGATGGTCTGGGCGTTGAGATAGGTCATCTTCCCAAGGCCCATATCGGCGCGGAAGGCATTGACGGCATCGAGGGTCTTGCCGCCGAAGGTCGTTTCGGTGCAGGCGGCATCGAGATAACCCAGAGCCTGCAGGGCCTTCTGCAGCTGCTCCAGCTTATAGCCGCGGTCGCCCTTGGAGAGCAGCTTGAAGTCGAGGGGACGGCAGGAGGCGGCCGGATGCTTGGCCGCATAGTTGTCGACAACATGGTCGGGGGTCAGGCCGACGCCCTCGTAATCGATGCCCGAAGGGGGGATCAGCCGAACGGTGGTCAGTACGGCGGCAGCGCCGTCTTCTTCAAAGATCAGATGCTGCTGGCCGCGGGCCTTGCCATAGGTGGTCTGGCCGACCGTGACGGCATAACCCAGATCGTGGAGGGAAGAGGTCATGACCTCCGAAGCCGAGGCCGAATCACCGTCGGTCAGAAGAATGATCTTCCGGAGATCGGGGCCAAGGCCGCTGGAGACATAGACACGGCGGTTGGCGCTCTGTTCGGTTGGGCGTCCGGCAATGGCGAAGTATTCCACATCCTCGTCGGGGATCAGGCGGTTGAGGAAATACATGACCATGGCCAGCTCGCCGCCGGGGTTGCCGCGCAGGTCGAGGATCAGCACCTCCGAGCCGCTTTCCTGCAGTTCGGTCATGGCTTCGGTAAACTGGCCGTAGATGGCGCTGCTGTCGAAGCGGTTGAGGTCCATATAATAGATGCCCTGCTCCAGCACCTCGCCGGTCAGATTGGGCACGACGATGGCGGCGCGGGTGATGGTGAAGGAAAGCGCCTGGCTGCCGCGGCGGACGCCGATGGTGACCTTTGTGCCGGCCTCGCCGCGTACCATGGATGCTACGTTGGGCATATCGGCGGCGGTCAGCGCGGTGGTGCCCACAGAGATCAGAAAGTCGCCGGGACGGACGCCGGCCTTCCATGCCGGGCCATCTTCATTGACGGCTTTGATGCGGATCAGATCGCCGGCCTGTTCCATGGTGATGCCGATGCCCACATAGGAAACGCTTTCGGCAAAGGCCTCGTCGTAGGTGCCGGCCGGGATATACATGGAGTGGCTGTCCTGCGAAGAGAGGATGGCATCCATGACCTTGTTGAAGCTTTCGGGATCTTCGGCAAAGAGCTTCTGCAGGCCCTGACGCAGCAGATCCTCGTCGGTCATGGAGGGATCAAAGTCGAGGCCGGTGGTGCGGATCAGATAAAGGATGGTGTCCAATCGCGCCATTTCCTCCACGCCGTCGGATGCGTAAACAGGCAGGACAAGGGTCAGCAGCAGGGCAGGGAGGAGCAGGATGGACAAAAGCTTGGTTTTCATAAGGATCTCCTTTCTTGGAGGGGAATAAGAAAACGGGGCGGATGACTCCGCCCCGTTTGGTGCATAATGAAACTCCGGCGCGGAGTATCCATAGGATCTTATTGGATTTGTTTCTGCACAGACATGTGCCGGGCAAAAACAAGATAACTCGCAAGCAGCCTCGCAAGGCGGCCGCGAAATCCGGCCTGTGAAACCAACGAAGTGTTTCAAAGGCCATTTCTTTTTACATGTGGTCGGGAGCCGATACGCCCAGGCAGGACAGGGCGTTGCGGATGACCTGTGCAACACAGTGGACCAGCTGGATGCGTGCGTCACGCAGCTCGGGTGTGGCAGCTTCCTTGATGCGGCAGACGGTGTAGAAGTGGTGGAAAGCTGTGGCGACCGAAGCGGCATAGCGGTTGAGGCGGGAAGGATCGCGGGCCTCGGCAGCCAGACGGATCTCTTCAGGCAGCTTGGACAGCTCGCGGATCAGATCCAGCTCGGCGGGATCGGTCAGCAGCGACAGATCGACCGAAGCGGGCTGGGTGTTGATGCCGCCCTCTTCCAGAGCACGCAGGATGCTCTTGCAGCGTGCGTGTGCATACTGGACATAGTAGATGGGGTTCTCGCTGTCCTGACGGACGGCCAGGTCCAGATCGAAGTCCAGTGTGGTGTCGGAAACGCGGGAGTTGAAGAAGAAGCGGGCCGAGTCGACGGGGATCTCGTCCAGCAGGTCGCTCAGGGAGATGGCCTTGCCGGTACGCTTGGACATACGGACGACCTCGCCGCCCTGCATCAGGCGGACCAGCTGCATGAGGACGATCTCCAGGCGATGTGTGCCGTCGAGACCCAGGGCATCCAGTGCACCCTGCAGACGGGCAACATGGCCGTGGTGGTCGGCGCCCCAGATGTTGATGGCCAGATCATAGCCGCGCTCTGCCAGCTTGTTTCTGTGGTAGGCGATGTCGGCGGCAAAGTAGGTATAGAAGCCGTTGCTGCGGCGCAGAACGTCGTCCTTCAGCTCCAGCTTGTCGATCTGCTCTTCGGTCTTGCCGGCAGCCAGCAGATTCTTGCGCAGGATCTCGGAGGTCTTGAGCCACAGGGCGCCTTCCTTCTCATAGAGGAAGCCCTTTTCGCCCAGCATGTTGACGGTCTCTTCAACATAGCCCTTGTGCAGCTCGCTCTCGAAGAACCAGTTGTCGTAAACGATGCCGTAGCGCTTGAGGTCGGCCTGCATCTTGGGGATATTGCGGCTGAGGCCGAACTGAGCCAGCGCATGGAGGCGTTCGTCTTCGCAGGCGTCCTTCAGGCTGTCGCCGTGCTCGGCGATATAGTCGCGGGCCAGAACCTTGATGTCTTCACCGTGGTAGCCGTCTTCGGGGAACTGGAAAGCATCTTCGCCAAAGATCTGCTGCATGAAGCGGGCCTCGATCGAGTGGGCGAACTTGTCGATCTGGTTGCCGGCGTCGTTGACATAGAACTCACGGCTGACCTTGTGGCCGGCGCGGGAGAGGATCTCGGCCAGTGTATCACCCAGAACACCGCCGCGGGCATTGCCCATGTGCATGGGGCCGGTGGGGTTGGCCGAAACAAACTCGACCATGATGTTCATGGGATTCTCGATGACCGAGCGGCCATAGTCGTCGCCTTCGGCGGCGATGGCGTTCAGCACCTGCTCGAACCAGCCGTGGGCCAGGCGCAGGGTGATGAAGCCGGGAGCAGCAGCTTCCATCGAGCTGAAGATGGTG
>JAFQKM010000151.1 GCA_017396925.1 Clostridia bacterium | reverse complement strand
TGCCCAGCAGGCCTATACCCGCTGCAGCCGTGCCTTTCTCGACGCCCAGGCCGGTATTCTGGCCCGTACACTGACCGAGGGGCAGCCCTGCCCGGTCTGCGGCTCGACCGTCCATCCGCAGATCGCCCGTGCGCCCGAGAGTGCGCCCACCCGAGAGGAGGTAGAGGCCGCAAAGGCGGCCTGGGAGCTTGCCCAGGGCGAGGCCAACCGCGACAGCGCCCGTGCAGGCGAGCTGAAGGGCAGGCAGGAGGCCAAAGCAGCCGCCCTGACCGAACAGCTGGGGCGCATGCTGCCCGGATGTACGCTGGAAGAAGCCGAAGACCGCGTGGCTGCCCTGCTGGCCGAGACCGATAAACAGATCACCGCCCGGCGCCGCGCCATCGAAGAAGAGGACCTGCGTATCGGCACACGCATCAAACTCGAGCAGGACATCGCAGCAGGGGAGAAGGCCCTTGCCGATCTGCAGACAGCGCTGATCGAACTGCGCGAGACCCTGGCCGGCGGCACGGCACGGCGAAAAGAACAGCTGGAGCAGCTGGAGGCCCTCCGCGCCGGTCTGGCCTTCGAGAGCAAATCGGCCGCCCTTGCCCACCGCAAGGCATTGGAGGCCGAAAAGCTTTGCCTGCAGCAGGCGCTGGAAAATGCACAGAACCGTCTGCAGGCCTGTGAAAAGCAGCAGGCCGCTCTGGAAGGCACCAAAGCCCAGCTGCAGAAGCAGCTGGGGGCAGGCTGCGAGGTCGAGATCGAAGCCGAGCGGGAAAAGCAGCAGCTGCTGACCGCCGACAAAAACGCCATCCTCGAGCAGCAGAAGGCCATCCATGCAAGACTGGAGGCCAACCGCAGCACACTGGAGAATATCCGTGCCCGGTCGGCCGATCTGGCCGAACTCGACAAGCGCGCCCGATGGGTCAATGCCCTTGATCAGACGGCAAGCGGCAGGCTGGCCGGCAAGGAGAAGATCATGCTGGAGACCTATATTCAGATGACCTTCTTCGACCGCATCATCCGCCGCGCCAATCTGCGCTTCGACGGCATGACGGGCGGACAGTATACCCTCATCCGCCGGCAGACCGCGGCACAGAACCGCAGCCAGAGTGGCCTCGAGCTGGACGTCATCGACCACTACAACGGCACCACACGCAGCGTCAGCTCGCTGTCGGGCGGCGAGGCCTTCAAGGCGTCCCTCTCGCTGGCGCTGGGCCTGGCCGACGAGGTGCAGGCTTCGGCCGGCGGCATCCAACTGGACACCATGTTCATCGACGAGGGCTTCGGCACACTGGACGACGAATCCCGCCGTCAGGCCATTCAGACCCTCTGCGGTCTGGCTGAGGGTAACCGATTGGTGGGCATCATCTCCCATGTGGCCGAGCTGAAGGAGAAGATCGACCGCCAGATCGTTGTCACCAAAGACAAGACCGGCGGCAGCCGCGCCGCGATCCTGGCCTGAAGCCGAGCCGAAAGAGAGGATACAGAATGAAACAAACGATCAAGGCCGCCTTTACGGCGACCATCCCCGTCATGGCGGGCTATCTGGTGCTGGGCTTTGGCTTTGGCATCATCATGCACGCCTGCGGCTTCAGCATGGCGCTGGCCGTCTGTATGAGCGCCTTTATCTATGCCGGCTCCATGCAGTATGTGGCTGTCGGACTGCTGACGGGCGGCGCATCGCTGCTGACGGCGGCGCTGACGACCCTGATGGTCAATGCACGCCATCTGTTTTACGGGGTATCCATGCTGGAGAAATACAAAGATACCGGCAGATGCAGGCCCTATCTGATCTTCACGCTGACCGACGAGACCTATTCGCTGCTGTGCGGCGACAATGCCGCCATCCCCGACGGCGAGAAGCACCGCTATTATTTCTGGGTCTCGCTTTTCGATCACCTCTATTGGGTTGCCGGTTCGGCCATGGGGGCGGCCATCGGCAGTGTTGTTCGGTTCAACAGCGAGGGCATCGATTTCGCGCTGACCGCCCTCTTTCTGACGGTTTTTCTCGAACAGTGGCTGTCGGCCGGCCATCGTGCCGCCTCGGTCATCGGCGTGGCCGTTTCGGCGGCCTGCCTTCTGCTGTTCGGCCCCGAGCATTTTCTGATCCCCGCCATGCTGATCATCACGCTGATGCTGTGCCTGTATAAGGAGGAGAGGAAACATGACTGAGCTTCAGATCTGGACCATGGCAGCCGTCATCGCGCTGGTGACCGCCGCGCTGCGCTTTCTGCCCTTTGTCGTCTTTAACGGAAAACGAAAGACCCCTGCGACGGTGGAAAAGCTGGGCCGGCTGCTGCCCTGTGCGGTTATGGGTATGCTGGTGGTCTATTGCCTGAAAGGGATGCATTTTTCCGCCCTTTCGGGCTTCCTGCCCACTTGCATTGCCGGTCTGGTCGTCGCCCTTTTATATCTGTGGAAGCGCAGCACGCTGCTAAGCATCATCGTGGGCACCCTGTGTTATATGGTGCTGGTCCAGCAGATCTTCTGATAAGCCCCGACGGAAATGCCGCGCCGGCGCCGCCCTTGCAAAGGGGGCGAAAAAGGAGTATACTATTATATTATCAAACGATTAAGAAAAGGGGCGTGTTTCTATGGCAGCAGCCACCAGAACCGGCCGCCGAAGCAGTATGGATATGACCCAGGGCAACATCGTCCGGCTGATCATCATCTTTGCACTGCCCATTCTGGCAGGTCAGGTCTTTCAGAATCTCTACAACAGCGTCGACGCCATCGTTGTCGGCCGTTATGTCGGCACCACCGCGCTGGCTGCCGTTTCGGCCAGCTCGGATATCTCCCAGCTGTTGGTCGGCTTTTTCACCGGTCTGTCCACCGGCTGCGGCGTATTGCTGGCCCGGTATTTCGGCGCCCAGACCTACGAGCGTCTCCACGACGCCATCCACACCGCCCTCTGCTTTGCCCTCATCCTCGGCCTCTGCATGGCCACTCTGGGCATTGTCTGCACGCCGCTGCTGCTGAAGATGGTCGGCTGTCCGGCCGATGTCTATGCCGAAGCGGCCTCCTATCTGCGCATCTATCTGGCCGGTATCCTCTTTACCGCCATCTACAATGTCGGCTCGGGTATCCTCCGCGCCGTCGGCGACTCCCGCCATCCCTTCTTCTATCTGGTCATTTCCAGCGTTGTCAATATCATCCTCGACCTGCTTTTTGTCGTATGGTTCAGGATGGGCGTTATGGGCGTTGCGTTGGCCACCATCATCTCCCAGCTGACCTCGGTCACGCTGGTTTTCCTGCAGCTGACCCGCACCGAAGACGTCTATAAGGTCACCTTCAGCCATCTGAAAATGGAAAAGGATCTGGTCCGCGAGGTCATCGACCTCGGTCTGCCGGCTGCCATCCAGTCGAGCCTGATCTCGATCTCCAACCTTTTTGTCCAGCGCTATATCAACGGCTTCGGCTCGTCGGCCATGGCCGGCATCGGCGCCGCCAAAAAGATCGATAAGTTTGTCGGCCTGATCGCCCAGTCGGTCGGCCAGTCGGCCACCACCTTCATCAGCCAGAACTACGGCGCCGGCAAGCTCGACCGTGCCTTCAAGTCGCTGCTCTACTGTATGTGCATCAACTTCACCATGATCGCCCTCATCGGCACGCCGGTCTATTTCCTGGCCGAAAAGGCGGTCTCTATCTTCACCACCGACCCCGATTCCATCGCCTACGGCGTCGGCATGGTCCATGTCATGATGCCCTGCTACTTTATCCAGTCGCTCAACGCCCTGTTTGCCAACGCCACCCGCGGTTTCGGCAAGTCCAAGGTGGTTATGTGCTGCTCGGTCTTCGGTATGGTCGTCTGCCGCCAGATCTTCCTGGCCGTCACCATGCATATGAACTACGACGTTGTCAACGTCTACCGCGGCTATCCCTTCGGCTGGGCCTGCGCCGCCTGCAGCGTTATGACCTATTTCTATTTCGCCATCTGGCGCAAGTATCGCCATGAACTGAAGAAGGCCTAAAGATGCAGATCGAAACCGCCCGTCTGATCCTTCGTCCCTTTGCCGAAGCCGATGGGGAAGCGGCCCTTGCATGGCTGGGCGATCCCATTGCCATGCGGTATATCGAGCCGCCCTTTGGCCTTGAACAGGTGAAAAGTTTTGTCACAAGCTGTGCAGAAAGGGTCGGCTGCCTCTGCCTGAAAGAAAGCGGCCTGCCCATCGGCCATGTCATCTGGCATCCCTATATGGGGGATTCCGCCCGATACGAGCTGGGCTGGATCCTCTCCCGTGCGCACTGGGGCAGGGGATATGCAAAGGAGATCTCGCTGGCCCTCATCCAATGGGCAAAAGGGCAGGGGATCGAAGAGATCATCCTTGAAGCCGTGCCGGAAAACGGCGACAGCATTGCCCTGATCGAGCATCTTGGCGCCCTGTACAGCCACACCGAAGAGGGCCTTCGGGTCTATACCGTCAAAATCTGAATCTGTCTGTCACCCGAGCCGCAGGAAACTGCGGCTCTGCTTGCGTCCGGGCCTTACCTGTGCTAAACTGGATAATGAAGAAATATGTAGTTTATCCAATAAAGGAGTTTATTTATGGATCTTTGCAATATCAATGTCATCAAAGTCCTGCTGGCCAAGCATGGCTTTTCCTTCTCCAAGGGCCTGGGCCAGAACTTCCTCTGTGAGGCTTCGGTCCCCTACGATATCGCCGAGCTGGCCGGGATCGACGAAGAGACCTGCGTGCTGGAGGTCGGCCCCGGTATCGGCACCCTGACCCAGGAGCTGTGCAAGCGCGCAAAGAAGGTCGTCTCCATCGAGCTCGACAAGCGTCTGCCCGCCCTGCTGGCCGACACCATGGGCGAGTTCGACAATTTCACCCTGGTTCCCGGCGACATCCTCAAGGTCGATATTCCGGCCATTGTGGAAGAGCATTTCCCCAACGCCAAGCGCATCATCGCCTGCGCCAACCTGCCCTATTACATCACCTCTCCCGCCATTGCGGCGCTGATCGACAGCAAGTGCTTCGATTCGGTCACCGTTATGGTCCAGAAGGAGGTTGCCGACCGTATCTGTGCCGAAGCCGGTTCGGCCGAATACGGTGCATTTACCCCCTATATTGCCTATAATGCACAGGCCCGCGTCATCCTCGATGTCGGTCGCGAGTGCTTCATTCCTTCGCCCAAGGTCGATTCGGCCGTTGTCCGTATGGATCTCTATAAGGAACCGCCCGTACAGGTCTGCAGCGAAAAGCTCTTCTTCCGCGTGGTCAAGGCGGCCTTCGCCCAGCGCAGAAAGACCCTGCTCAACTGCCTTGGCACCGGTTTCGGCGGCCAGCTGACCAAGGACCAGCTCAAGGCCTGCATGGAGTTCTGCGGCATTTCACCCTCGGCCCGCGGCGAGACTCTGGATATCGAGCGCTTTGCCGCTCTGACCAACGCCATCGCCGAGGCTATGGAAGGCTAAATGGTCACCCTGACCTGCGAACAGGCGCGGCGGTTTCTGCTGCTGCGCCATGGCCTGCTGGGCCGGCGGATGTATAAGGGCAAAGAGGGCGTTTTGGCCGTTTTTGAAAAGCTGCGCGCCGTGCAGTACGACCCGGTCAATATCTGCGGCCGCAGCCCCGAGATCAGCCTGTTGGCCCGTGTAGAGGGCTACAAGCCGCAGTATTTATACGATCTGCTCTATCGGGATCGCGTGCTGGTCGATCATTACGACAAATGCATGTGCATCTTCCCAATAGAGGATTTCCGATATTTCCGCCGCATCCGTGAAGGGATGTCGATCTTTGGCCGCCGCCGCGCCGGCGTGGAAGAGGTCTTTCCGCAGGTGCTGGAGCTGGCGCACAGGCTGCCTCATATCTGCTCGAAGGATATCGGGCTGGACGAGAAGATCCCCTGGCCATGGGGCGCCACTTCGGTGGGGCGTGCCGCTGCCGAGCGGCTGTATTTTGAAGGGCAGCTGGTCGTCCATCACAAGGAGGGGGTCGTCCGTCACTACACCCTGCCCGAAAAGGTGGGTGTGGAAGGGGAGATCCATGCGGCCGATCCCAACGGGACCGACCGGGATTTCTTTCGATGGCTGGTGCGCCGCAGGCTCTATGCCATCGGCATGATGGAGGATCGCCCCGGCGACGGTTTTCTGGGGGTATCGGGCCTGACCGCAGCGGTGCGCCGACAGGCCTTTCGGGATCTGCTGGAGGCAGGGGAGATCTTCCCCGCAGAGCTGGAAGGCAGGACATGGTATGTCGATGTGCGCGACCGCGAGACCCTTGCGGCAGCCTGTGATCCCGGCCTGAAGCCGACCGACCGCTGTGCGCTGCTGGCGCCGCTCGACAGCCTGCTGTGGGACCGAAAGACCATTCATACCATCTTTGGTTTCGACTATAAGTGGGAGATCTACACCCCCGAAGAAAAGCGCGTGTACGGCGCTTATGTACTGCCCGTTCTGTGGCGGGACCGACTGGTGGGCCGTATCGAGCCGATCGCCGACCGGAAAGCCGGGATCCTGACCGTACGCCGGTTCTGGCCGGAGCCGGGATTCAAAATCACCAAAGCCTTTGAAAAGGCCCTCGAGCGGGAACTGGACCGCCTGGCCGGGCTCAACGGAGTCGCATTATGCAAACCTGTATTCTGATCTATCTCGCCGCCGTCAACGGCATTGCCTTTCTGCTGTGCGGCATCGATAAATGGAAGGCCCGCCGCGAAAGGTGGCGCATCCCCGAAAAGACCCTGTTTCTGTCGGCCATACTGGGCGGCAGCGTGGGATTTCTGCTGGGCATGCAGCTTTTTCGGCACAAAACCAAACACAAAAGCTTCACCATTGGCATACCGCTGATCCTGGCACTGCAGATCGGCCTTGCCGCATGGCTGCTCATGCGCGGATAAAACATAAAAAGAGAGAAAATGATATGAAAAACTTTTTCAAAAAAGAGCCGGTGCTGTGTATTTCGGCGCTGTGCGCGGCTGCATCCATGCTGCTGGTGCCGCCCTCATATGCCTATCTGGCCTATATCGACTGGAAGGTCCTCGGCCTGCTGTTCTGCCTGATGGCGGTGGTCGCCGGCGTACAGGCCTGCGGCCTTTTTGATGTGCTGGCCCAGAAGCTCCTTCGCGGCTGCGGCGGCCTGTGCAAGCTGCGCCTCATGCTGGTGCTGCTGCCCTTCTTCACCTCCATGCTGATCACCAACGACGTTGCATTGATCACCTTTGTGCCCTTTGCCATCGCCGTACTGGGCGCCGTCGGCCGCAGAGACCAGTATATTCCGGTTATCGTTCTGCAGACGGTGGCCGCCAATCTGGGCAGCATGGCCCTGCCGGTCGGCAATCCCCAGAGCCTTTTCCTCTATACCAAGAGCGGCATGGGCATGGGCGAATATTTCGGCGTGCTGGGCCTCTATGTCGCGCTCAGCCTGATCGGTGTCGTGGCGCTGGCGCTGGCCGTTAAGGAGACCCCCATCGAGGTCTCCTTCGACAGAACCGAGACCCTGAAAGAGAAAAAGCTGCTGGGCGTCTATGCCGTGCTTTTCCTGCTGGCCATGCTGGTCGTTCTGCGCGTGCTCGACTACCGTATGGTCACACTCATCGTTCTGGCCGCCCTGCTGGTCTTCGACCGCAAGACCCTGGGCAAGGTCGACTATATGCTGCTGCTGACCTTCATCTGCTTCTTCATCTTCTCGGGCAATCTGGGCGGCATGGAGAGCGTCAAGGCCATGCTGACCGGCCTGCTGCAGAAGAATGCCGTGCTCACTTCGGCGCTGGCGTCGCAGGTCATCTCCAATGTGCCAGCTGCCGTTCTGCTGTCGGCCTTCACCTCCGATCTGCGCGGCCTGCTGATCGGCACCAATCTGGGCGGCATGGGCACCATCATCGCATCGCTGGCCAGCCTGATCTCCTTTAAGTATTATCTCCGTGCCGAGGGCGCTTCGGCCGGCAAGTATATGCTCCATTTCACCCTGGTCAATGTCGTCGGCCTTGCACTGCTGCTGGCCGTGGCTCTGGTTCTGGCATGATGGAGAAAAACAGACGCAGCCTTCTGCTGCTTCATGTGGCCGTCATGCTCTTCGGCCTGTCGGGCGTACTGGGCAAATGGGTCACCGTTCCGGCCTATGCCGTGGCCGGCGGACGTTCCCTCTGCTCCTGCCTGCTGCTGCTCGGCGTCCTGAAGGCGACGAAGCAGCCCATCCCTCTGCACAGCCGCCGCGACTACGGTCTGGCGCTGGTGGGCGGCGTGGTGCTGGCCGTACACTGGACGGCCTTTTTCCTGTCGATCAAGCAGGCGTCGGTGGCCATCGGCACCCTGACCTTTTCGGCCTTCCCCCTGTTTGTCACCTTCCTCGAGCCGCTGGTCTTCCATGAAAAGCTGACCCGCCGGGAACTGCTGACTGCCCTTGTGCTGCTCTGCGGTGTTGCCATCACGGTGCCCGAGCTTTCGCTGGGCAACCGCACCACCGAGGGCATCCTGTGGGGCCTGCTGTCGGCCCTGACCTATGCGGTCCTTTCGCTGATCAACCGCGACCTGTCGCGCAGATACAGCGGCGTACAGGTCTGCTTCTACGAGCAGGCCACCGTGGCTTTCGTCCTCATGCCGGTGGTTTTCCTCAGCGGCCTGACCTGGACAAAGCCCGACCTGCTGGGCGTTGTGGCCATCGGCATCGTCTGCACAGCCACCGCCTTTTCCATGTTTGTCACGGCACAGAAGCATGTCAATGCCCGTACAGCCGGCGTTGTCTCGGGCATGGAGACCGTCTATGGTATTCTCTTTGCCGCACTGCTGCTGGGGCAGCTGCCCACCCTGCGCGAGGTGCTGGGCGGTGCGGTCATTCTGGGCGCGGCCCTTTATTCCAGTCTGAAGGAGTAATTCTCTATGGGCAAACGCAATATTGATATGACACAGGGCAATCTGACCCGTGCGCTGATTGCCTTTTCCGTTCCGCTGATGCTCAGCGGTCTGCTGCAGCAGATGTACAGCTGGGCCGATGCCTTCATCGTCGGCAACATCGTCGGCGAGCTGGGCCTTGCGGCGGTCGGCGCCAGCGGTTCGGTATCCCGCCTGATCACAATGGTGCTGGTCGGTTTCACCGGGGGTCTGACCGTTCTGGCGGCCCAGATCTTCGGCAGGGGAGAACGCCACCGTCTCAACTCGCTGCTGGAGGCCTTTGCTCCCATCTTCGGTGGCATCGCACTGGCGGCGTCCCTGCTGCTGTTTGCAGGCGCACGGCCGATGCTGGCCTTCTTTGATACGCCGGAGAATGTATTTGAGATGAGTATCGGCTATCTGCGCTGGTGTATGCTGGGCACCCCCTTTATGGCGGTCTATAATGTCTATGCTTCGATCCTGCGCGGCGTCGGCGACAGCAAGGCGCCCTTCTGGGCCATCACGATTTCCAGTGTGGCCAATATCCTGCTCGATCTGCTCTTTGTCGGCCTGCTGGGCTGGGGCACTTCGGGTGCGGCGCTGGCCACATCCCTCTCGCAGGCGGCTATGACGGTCTTTATTGTCCTTTACACCGCCCGCCGCTATGAAGAGCTGCGCTTCTCACTGCGTGGTCTGCAGATCGACAGCGAGACCGTAAAGGAAGGTATTCACTTCGGTCTGCCCATGGCGCTGCAGCAGAGTATCAATTCCATCGGTTCGATGGCGCTGCAGGGCTTTCAGAACAGCTTTGGCTCGGCCACCGTTGCTGCTATTTCGACGGCCTACCGTGTCGACAGCGTCATGCTGCTGCCGATTTTCAATATGAGCCAAAGTGTGGCCACCGCCGTCGGACAGAATGTGGGTACCGCTGATAAAGGACGCATAAAAGATTCGCTGCGGATCAGCCTCCGGCTGTTGGGCGGTGTTTCCCTGGTACTGACGCTGATCGTTGTAAGCATCGGCGGACGGATGGTTGCTCTGTTCGGCGTATCGGAAGAAGCTGTACAGATCGGCGCCGAGTTCTTCCGTATTCTCGGTCCCTTCTACATCATGGTCGGTCTGAGCAATGCCTATCAGGGCTACCTCAAGGGCCTTGGCGATATGAAGTTTTCCAGCATCGCCAATATCACCACACTGTGGCTGCGCATTGGCCTCTCCTATCTGATGAAGCCCTTCTTCGGCAATATGTCGATCGCATGGGCAGAGGCCGTCATTTGGACTCTCCAGCTGATTGTATGGGTCCTGCGTGCAAAATACCTGCAGAAGAAAAAAGATTTATAAAATAATAATGCCGTATGGAATCATCCATACGGCATTTTGTTTAGTCTTTGTATTCGGCCACGATGGTCTGGAAGGGGAAGCCGGCGATGGCTTCCAGATCCTTCAGCAGGGTGGGCGGGATCTTTTTGGGCTCGGCCACATCGACCTCGAAGCAGGAGAAGGCACAGGGTGCCTGGTATTCAAGGGCATTGAGGGTCGAGGGCTTGTGGCAGCAGGGGGTGGTGATCTTCAGGGAAGAGAAGCCTTCCTCGTCGTAGGAGGCATCCATGAGGATCGACCAGTCGTCGCTGTCGATATCGGCGCCGCAGAGGGGGCAGACGACCCCTTCGAGGTCATCGCCGCAGTCGACAAACTGGGGCAGATCGCTGAGGCCTTCGGCGATCTCGCAGCGGGGGAAGGCCTTGACGATGTGGTTGACCACCCGGCGGTAGGTCACCTCATCGGGCAGGGCATAGGGGTCCTGGGGGACAATTTTCAGAATGATCATAAAACCTCCACCTGACACATGGTCATGGCCTTGAGCGCATTGTCGTGGCTTTCGGGGGTGACGCCGGCACAGCAGCGGCTGTCGACCGAAACGGGGGCTTCGGGCATAAAGGCCTTGAGCAGCATGGCGTTGGAGATGACGCAGATATCGGTGCAGACGCCGATCAGCTCAAAGGCGGCATCCTTGCCAGCATATTCCGCTGTCAGTTGTTCGGCCAGCACGCGGGAGCCGAAGGTCGGCTTGTCGATGCAGGGGGCCTGCAGTTCGCAGCGCAGCTGCTCCAGCGCAGGCACCAGCTGCCAGCCGTCGGTGCCCTCGATGCAGTGGGGGACGGGGAGCTTATGGCCCTCCTGGGTCTCCATATAATTTTCCTGATGGGTATCACGGGTGAAGATGACCGGGCCGTTGTGATTTCTGATTTTTTCGATCACGGCAGGCAGAATGGCCTGGGCCTCTCTGGTGCCCAGCACGCCATCGACAAAGTCGTTCTGCATATCGATGCAAATGAGGATCTTTTCCATATTTTATTCTCCAATCGATTCTTTGGGGATGATCTGTTTAACACTTTTTTCGGCTTTTGCACGGGGAATGAGAAACTCATGTCCGCAGCCCTGGCAGCGCAGACGAAAGTCCATGCCGACGCGCAGGACGGCAAAGCGGTGGTCGCCGCAGGGGTGCGGCTTTTTCATCATCAGGATATCGCCGATGCGGATCTCCATGGGTACCGCCCTCCTTATTCGGGTTTTTATACAGTATACCAATAAAATGCCGAAAATACAAGCAATCCATGCGGTTTGTCTGCATATAGATAGGCAGAAAGACGCAAAAAGGAGGATTGATCATTATGCCGCAGGGCATTTATCTGCCCGAAGGATTCCGGCTGGACACCATGCAGAACCGGCGGTATACAGCCGACCGCAGCGGTATGGCCCGCGCCATGGCCGATGGAGCCATTCTGGAAGGTATCGCCGTGGCCTGCAGCGCCGAGGGGGATCTGACGGTGCATATGGGGCAGCTGCGCGGTGTGATCCCACAAAGTGAGGCCGTACTCGACGGAGGCAAGCCGGTTGCTGTTCTGTCGCGGGTGGGGCGGCCGGTCTGTTTTACCGTCACGGGACGGCAGGGCGATCGCTATCTGCTTTCCCGCAGGGCGGCCCAGCAGGCGGCGCACAGCTGGTTTGCCGAACATCTGCAGCCGGGCGAGATCGTCCGGGTACGGGTGACAAGATTGGAGTCGTTCGGCGCCTTTGTCGATCTGGGCTGCGGCCTGCCGGCCCTGATCGGCATCGAGAACATTTCGGTTTCGCGCATCGGCCATCCGCGGGAGCGGCTGGAACCGGGGCAGAGCATCCCGGCCGTTGTGCTGTCGGTCGACCGCACACGGGGACGGGTGGTGCTCACCCATCGGGAGCTGCTGGGAACATGGGAGGAAAATCTGGGCGGCATCGAAGTGGGGGAGACCCGTCTGGGCATTGTCCGCGGCATTCCCGATTACGGCGTATTTGTCGAGCTGACCCCCAATCTGTCGGGGCTGGCCGAGCCCTATGGCGGCACGCTGGAAAAGGGGGACGGCGTATCGGTCTTTGTCAAGTCGATCCTGCCCGACCGCATGAAGATCAAGCTGCAGATCATCGACCGGCTGGCACCGCGGCGGCGGCCCATCTGCGAGGACGACTATTTTATCCGCAGCGGAAAGCTGGACTATTGGCAGTATTCCCCCGAAAACTGCCGCAGCCGGGTGATCGCCACCTGTTTCTGAAAAGAAAAGCCGTATGGAGTATTCCATACGGCTTTCACACTGTTTTGAAAATCGGTTTTTACAGGGCCTTGAAGGCGGCAACGCGGGCGGGAACATCCTCGGCATTGAAGACGGCCGAACCGGCAACCAGAATGTCGGTGCCGGCAGCGATGATCTCGGGTGCGTTCTGCAGGTTGACGCCGCCGTCGATCTCGATCTCGCACTTAACACCCAGACGGTCGATCTCGGCACGCAGGGCCTTGACCTTATCCAGCGAGTCGGGCATGAAGCTCTGGCCGCCGAAGCCGGGCTCGACCGACATGACCAGAACCATATCCAGCTTGGGCAGATAGGGGAAGAGGACGTCGGCAGGGGTGGCGGGCTTGATGGTCAGGGCAGCCTTCTTGCCCAGCGCATGGATCTTGTCGATCATGGCGTCCATATCGCCTTCGGCTTCGTAATGGACATTGATCAGGTCGGAACCGGCCTTGGCAAAGGCTTCGATATACTTCTCGGGCTGGGAGATCATCAGGTGAACATCCAGGAAAGCGTCGGTGGCCTGACGGAGGGACTTGACAACGGGAACACCGATGGAGATGTTGGGGACGAAGTGGCCGTCCATAACATCGACATGGACCATGTCGGAGCCGGCGTCGACGATGACCTTGACGTCGCGAGCCAGGTTTGCAAAGTCGGCCGACAGGATAGAGGGGGAAAGCTTAGCCATAATAGATTACTCCTTACAATAAATCACAATATTGGAACCGCAGAAGGGATATGCGCATAGGCTGAAATACGCGGCGCCGCGTTTCAGATAGGCAGGGCACCCGGGGGCCTTGCCGGATCAATAAAGGGCGCTGACCAGATAGACGATCAGAGGAATGCAGGCCATACAGCAGATCAGCGACAGGGCCAGACCCTTGGCGGCTGCACGGTCGTCGGCGCCGTAGTGGCTGGCCATGATGACCGTCTGGTTCATGACCGGCATGGCCGAGAGGACGATAAAGACGCCGGCGGCCAGCTGGGGAACCTGCAGGGCGATGCACATGACAGCGGCCAGAATGGGGCAGATCAGGCATTTGCCGATCAGCGATACACGCACCAGCTTGTCGGTATGGAAGGCGTCCTTGCCCATGGTGGCAAAGAGATGGCCGACCATCATGGCCGACAGGGGGGTGGTCAGGTTGCCCAGATACTTGGCGGCGCTGAGGATAAAGCCGGGCAGGGTGATGTCGAGCAGGCCGACCACCGAACCGATCAGAAAGCCCCGCACCTGCTTGGAGAAGCTCTTCTTCAGGCGCTCCAGCATGGAAGGGGTCTCGCCGCTGCCGTCGCGGGCCAGCATGGGCACGGCCAGCATCCAGAAGCAGGTGGTGTTGGCCAGATAGAAGGCCATGACATAGGGGGTGCCGGTGTCGCCGAAGATCTCGGTGCAGACCGGCAGGCCGATGAAGATGGTGTTGGCCATCGAGAACATGGCGGTAAAGACGCCGCGGCGCTTTTCCTCGATGCCGAAGATCTTGCCCGACAGAATGGCGACGCCAAAGGACAGGATCTGAATGGCAAAGGGGACAAGCAGCAGCAGGCCCATTTCCTTGATGAAGGGAACGGTCATGTTGCGGGTGGCGTTCTCAAAGAGCAGAACGGGAATGGCATAGCCGGTCAGCAGCCGGGAACAGAAGGTGTAATGCTCGGGGGTCAGCACCTTCTGCTTGGTGGCCAGAAAGCCGGCGGCAAACAGCAGGAAGATGGTAAAGATTCCGCTGAAAGCACCAAAAACAGACATTTGGGATCACCTCATAATGTAATATTAAGTTCTTTCTCAGTATACAACAAAAAAATATTTTTGAACAGGTGGAACAAAGAAAATCTTCCTGCGTCTAAAGAATAAAGACTTAATACTTTTGTAATAAATGGGGTTGATAATATATCCAAACTATATTATGATAAAATCAAGCTGAAATGAATAATCCCAAAAGGAGGACAATTTTTATGACACGCAAACTGCAGAAATGGACAAGCCTGCTGCTGGCCATGCTGTTGCTGACCCTCAGCCTGACGGCCTGCGGCGCCAATGAAGTCATGACCGAATCGGCCACCGGCAGCTGGAACGGCAGCGACAACAAATACGATCAGTCGGTCGATGCCGAAATGCCCAAAGAAGAGCTGGGCTTTGAAAGTGCTCCCGAAGCCGAAGAAATGGCCAACGAAAACCAGAGCGATGCCCTGGCCGGCCGCAAGCTGATCTATACATACCGTGCCGAGCTGCAGACCCTCGAGTTTGAAAAGACCATCGAGGAGCTGGAGAAGGCCGTTAATAAGGCCGGCGGTTATATCGAGCGCAGCAGCCGCAGCGGCAGCGGCGCCATCGACTATGGCCGCGTTTACGAGCGTTCGGCCGATTATACCCTGCGCATTCCCGCCGATGCAGCCGGCGCCTTTGTCGAGGGCCTGGCATCGATCGCCGCCGTCACCTACAGCAACCAGGGCGTCGACGACGTCACCGATTATTATTTCGATTCCGAAGCCCGCCTCAACAACCTGCGCGTACAGGAGACCCGTCTGCTGGAGCTGCTGGCCCAGGCCGAGAATATGGGTGATATGATCACCATCGAGCAGGCCCTCAGCGAGGTCCGTTATCAGATCGAGAGCCTCGACGGCACCATCCGCCGCCTGGACAACGAGATCGAGTTCAGCACAGTCGAGCTTTATATCCAGGAGGTCTTTGAGGCCAGCAAGCTGCAGGCTGCCCCGCTGACACTGGGCGAACGCATCAGCAACCGTTTCTCCCGCAGCATCGAGGATATCAAGGACACCTGTGAAGACCTGATCGTCTGGCTGATCGGTGATTCGCTGATCATTCTGATCTGGGTGGTCATCATCGCCGCTGTCGTACTGGTGCTCCGAAAGATGCGCATCCGTCTGCCCAAGCGTGACGGCCTCAAGCGACCCGGCACCCCCGTCGATACCGACGAAGAGAAATAAAATCCCATACAGAAGAAGGCACGGGCTTCGGCCCGTGCTTTTTTGCGCCAAAAACCACTATACATTCCCATCCAAAAATGCTAAAATAACCATGTATGCGTATTCAGAACCCATCTTTCGGAGGAAACTTATGGTTTTATATCTTCTGCTGGCCGCACTCATGGTTGCTGCCGACCAGCTCATCAAATACTGGACGGTCACCGTTCTGCAGCCCATCGGCTCGATCCCCATTCTGCAGGACGTCTTTCATCTGACCTATGTAGAGAATACCGGCGCCGCCTTTTCCATGCTGGAGGGCCGTCAGGGATTCTTTATTCTGGTCACGCTGGCCGCCTTCGGCTTTATGGCCTATCTTTACAGGACAGGCATGATCAAAGGCGTGCTGGGCAACCTGTGCGTCAGCTTCATCCTGGGCGGCGCCGTGGGCAATTTCATCGACCGCCTGCGTCTGGGCTATGTCATCGACCTGTTTGATTTCTGCCTGATCGATTTTCCCGTATTCAACTTCGCCGATATCTGCATCACCATCGGCGGTATCCTCTTTGTATGGCTGGCCTTCCTCGACTATAAGGCCGAAGTGGAGGCCGAAAAGGCCAGAAAGCTGGCACAGCAGCAGGCGGCTGCACAGGCTGTGCAGGAAGAGCAGGAACAGGCATGAACGAGAAAGAGATTTTTACCGTAACGGCCGAAGAGGCCGGGCAGCGTCTGGACGGTTTTCTGGCCGATGCCATGGAAGAGCTTTCCCGCAGCCGGATCCAGAACCTCTGCCAGGACGGGATGATCACCGTCAACGGCAAGAGCGCTAAGAAGAATCAGAAGCTGAAGGGCGGCGATGTTATCGAGGTCGAGCTGCCGCCGCCGGCCCCCACCGAGATCCTGCCGCAGGACATTCCGCTGGACATCGTCTATGAAGACGACAGCGTACTGGTCATCAACAAGCCCAAGGGCATGGTGGTCCATCCGGCCCCCGGCCATCCCGACGGCACCATCGTCAATGCCGTCATGTTCCACTGCGGCGAGCGCCTTTCGGGCATCGGCGGCGAGCTGCGTCCCGGCATCGTCCACCGCATCGACAAAGACACCAGCGGCCTGCTGATGATCGCCAAAAACGACAAGGCCCACGCCGCTCTGTCGGCCCAGCTCAAGGACAAGAGCCTTTCCCGCGTCTATGAAGCCATCGTGCTGGGCAATCTCAAGGAAGAGCAGGGCACCGTCGACGCCCCCATCGGCCGCAGCCTGCGCGACCGCAAAAAGATGGCCGTCATCGAAGGGGGCCGTCCGGCCGTCACCCATTATGAAACGGTGGCGCGATACAACGGCTACTGCCATGTGCGCTGCCATCTGGAGACCGGCCGCACCCATCAGATCCGCGTCCATATGGCCAGCATCGGCCATCCGCTGGCCGGCGACGAGGTTTATGGACGCGGAAAGGAAAAGACCGGGCTGGAAGGCCAGTGCCTCCATGCCGGCCGTATCCGTTTTATCCATCCCGACAGCGGCGAGGCCATGGAGTTCTCCTGTCCGCTGCCCGAATATTTTGTAAGTTTTGAAGAAAAACTCCGGAGGATCAGCCAATGAGCAAGTTTGAAGGCGTTTTCATCCTGACCGATATGGACGGCACGCTGCTCGACAGCAGCGCATCGATTGCCCCCCGCGACGCCGCAGCCATCGATTATTTTATCGAAAACGGCGGCTGTTTTTCGGTGGCCACCGGCCGCGCACGCGGCTCGGTCGAGCGTTTCCTGCCCGATCTGCACACCAGCGCCCCTTCCATCGTCGATAACGGCGCATGGATCTCCGACCTGCGCACCGGCGAGACCCTGCGTCTGGCGGCCATGGGCAGCGAAGCCGCCGATATGGTGGAGGATATGATCGACCGTTTTCCCATGGTGGGCGTCGAGATCTGCCTGCCCGGCATCCAGTATGTCGTCAACCACAATATGTACACCGAACGGCACCATAAAAATATCGGTCTGGAGCTGCATCGCCGTGCGCTCCACGAGGTTGCACATCCCTGGGTCAAGATCAATCTGCTGGAGGACCACGAGGTGCTCTGCGACGCCATGGAGTATCTGATCCGCCGCTATAAGGATCGGTTCTTCGCCCAGTTCTCGCTGCCCCATATCTACGAGATCACCCAGAAGGGCTTCTCCAAGGGCGACAGCGCCCTGTGGCTGCGCGACCATCTGGGCGTCCTGCCCGAGAACTTCTATACGGTCGGCGACGGCACCAACGATCTCGAGCTGCTGGCCGTAGCAGGGGACAACAGCTATGCGCCCCGGAATGCCAAGGCGATCATCCTCGAGGCGGCCCATCATCATCTGCCCGACAACGACAGCGGCGCCATCGCCGCCCTCATCGAACTGCTGGACAAAAAATATTAAAAAGAAGGTATCTCAATCATGCAAACCAAAGAGAAAAACAAGGTTCTGGAACTGGTCAAGGATTATCTGCTGATCGTCCTCGGCTCGGTTCTTTATGTCATTTCGGTCAAGTGCTTTGCCGCACCCATGCAGATCCCTTCGGGTGGCGTATCGGGTATCGCCCTGCTGACCAACTATCTGTGGAATCTGCCCATCGGTGTGGTCACCATGGCCCTCAATGTGCCGCTGCTGCTGGCCGGCTTCAAGGGCCTGGGCCGCGACTTTTTCTGCAAGACCATGTTTATGATCATCTTCAGCTCGGTGCTCACCGATATGGCCGGCTTCCTGCCCGTCTTTGAGGGCGACATCCTGCTGGCCGCCATCTTCGGCGGCATTCTCAAGGGCATCGGCTACGGCCTGATCATCCGCACCGGCGGCACTTCGGGCGGCGTCGATGTTATCGGCAAGTTCATGTACAAGCATTTCTCGGTCCAGATGGGCACCACCAGCATGACCGTCAATGTCGGCGTTCTGCTGCTGTCGGCCTTCGGTCTGGGCAGCCTCGAGCTGCTGATGTATGGCATCATCATGCAGTATGCCGTCAGCAATATGACCGATGTTGTCGTCTATGGCAGCGACCATCAGAAGAAGGCGCTGATCGTCACCAAGAAGCCTCAGGAGGTTTCCCATATGCTCATGGAGCAGATCGGCCACGGCGTTACAGCGCTGGAGGGTCAGGGTATGTACACCGGCGAAGAGCGTCTGGTGCTGCTCTGTGTCATCCGTCCCCACGAGACCAATCTGGTCAAGAAAAAGGTCCTCGAGATCGACGATACGGCATTCATCATGCTGTCGGACGTCAACGAGGTTCTGGGCCGCGGCTTCAAGCAGCTTCGCGCCGAATAATTGAGAAAGATATACGAAAGTCCTGTCGAAGTCGGCAGGACTTTTATTTGATTTTTTCCAATCATTTATTGAAAAAAGCAATTCATCGTGATAAAATTAACAGTAGGCGTTTTTCGCGATAATTCGAGGTCTGTAAGGGAAGCGGGGGCGCCGAAAAGTATTCTATTATTATTTGGAGGCGCTTATGAAACCTGAAAAGAAAGCATCCATGGGCGACATTCTCGTCATTGGCTTTGCCATGTTTGCCATGTTCTTCGGCGCGGGCAACCTGATTTTCCCGCCCTATCTGGGCATGGTCGGCGGTGACCAGTGGTTCACCGGCTTCCTGGCCTTTATCATTGCCGACGGCGGTCTGGCTGTTCTGACCGTATTGGCTATGATCCGCAAGGATGGCAGCTTCTGGTGTGTCATCGACCGTATCGGCGACCTGCCGGCCAAGATCCTGGCTTCGGTTGCCATTCTGACTGTTGGCCCCATGCTCTGCATTCCCCGTACCTGTGCAACCACCTTTGAAATGGGTATTGTCCCCCTGTTCCCGGGCTTCAACACCTGGGTATTTTCCATTATCTTCTTTGGTATCGTTTATCTGCTGACCATCCGTCCTTCGGCCGTTGTCGACATCATCGGTAAGTTCCTGACGCCTCTGCTGCTGATCGTTCTGGCCGTCCTGGTCGTCATCGGCATCATCAATCCCATTGGCGAGATCGCCGATGTCACACTGGTCGATTCGATCGCCAAGGAAGGCATTTTGGCCGGTTATCAGACCATGGATGTTCTGGTCTCGCTGGCCGTTACCCTGATGCTGGTCGGTAATGCCGCACGTAAGGGTTACAACAGTAAGAAGGAGCGCATGGGCGTTATTTCCAAGGCGAGTGCCGTTGCCCTGCTGGGTCTCAGCCTGGTTTATGGCGGCCTGACCTATCTGGGCGCCACAACCTCTTTGTTGGGCCTTGGTGTTGGTATGAATCAGACAGCACTGGTCGTTATGATCACCGAAACCCTGCTGGGCAAGGTCGGTATCGTTCTTCTGTCGGTCATCGTATTCTTTGCCTGCCTGACCACAGCCATCGGCCTGGTCTCGGCTGCGGCCGACTTTTTCTCGGAGCTGTCCAACGGCCGCGTCAAGTACGGCCTGCTGGTTGCGCTGATCTGCATCTTTGCCGCTGTTATCGCCAATGTCGGTATCAGCATGATCATTGCACTGGCTTCTCCGGTTCTGAATATCATCTATCCCGTTCTGCTCACCCAGACCATCCTGTCCTTCTTCGATGACACCATCAAGAATCACAATGTCAACCGCTGTGTTGCCATCGGCACGATCGTCATGGCCATCTTCGGTGTTCTGGCCGATATGGGCGCCGAGGCCTTCCTGTTTGTCCACAGCCTGCCTCTGGCCGAATATGGCTTCTTCTGGCTGGTGCCTGCCATTGTCTGCGGCGTCATCGGTGCATTCATTCCCATGCAGCAGCCCAAGGCATAACTTCTACGCAAAAGAAAAGGCTCCCGAAAGGGAGCCTTTTTTGATGGGGTATTTTAATCCAGTTGTTCGACGGCGAACATATTCAGCTGCTTGATCAGCTTGATGTCCTTCTTGGAAAGGACCAGTTTTTCCATCAGTTCGTCGTTTTCGTCGAGGGCGACAGGGGAGATGATACACTTGATGGAGATGGGGAGCATGGGGTAGCGGGAGATACCCGAAAGCATACCAAGAACTTCAGAGCCGCGGTCAAAGGGATTGATGGCACAGAGGGTAACATGCTCGATGCGGTTGCTCTGGTTCTCAAAGGAGAAGTTGGTGACTGTGTCAAAATACTCGACGGTGCCGAAATACAGGTTGCGGCATTCTTCATAACGGTCGCAGGAAGGAATGTCGTTGTAGAAGGTTGCGGTGCTGCGGGCCGACTCATTGTCGATTTCCAGCATATTGCGGACGATCTTGCCTACGCGGCCGTCATAAAAATAGACATAGACACGGCGCTGGGGGAAGAAGCTGCCGGCGGGCCGTACCAGATCGACGGCCTTTCCGGGAGGATTATAGTCCAGCAGCTGCTGAACTTTGATGCCCAGAACTTCGGCAATATCAAAC
>JAFQKM010000005.1 GCA_017396925.1 Clostridia bacterium | reverse complement strand
CCCGACGGCACCCTTGACCCCGCAAAGGTCGAGGCGCTGATCAAGCCCAACACAAAGGCAGTCGTCATGTCGGCCGCATCCAACATCTGCGGCACCTTCCTGCCCATCTATGAGGTAGGTCAGATCTGCAAGGCCCACGGCCTCGTCTTTATCCTTGACAGCGCCCAGAAGGCGGGCACCTTCCCCATCAGCATGCAGGAGTGCAGCATCGACGCCCTCTGCTTCACCGGCCACAAGAGTCTCCTCGGCCCTCAGGGCATCGGCGGAATGCTGATCGCCGACCGTCTTGTCAAGGAGACCACCCCCCTCATCGCAGGCGGCACCGGCAGCTTCTCCCACATGGAGACCATGCCCACCGCTATGCCCGACCGCTTTGAATCGGGCACGATGAATCTTCCCGGCATCATCGGCCTGCGCGCCGCCCTCAAATATCACGAGACCCTGAAGCCCGGCTTTATCGCCGAGCGCGAGCTTGACCTGTCAATGCGCTTCCGCGAGGGCCTTTCCTCGGTCAAGGGTGCCCATCCCGTCGGCCTTGCCGGCAGAGAGGGCCGCGCCGCCATCGTTTCGGTCGACTTCAGGGAGGATGACAACGCCCGCATCGCCTATGAGCTGGAGAGCGGCTACGGCGTCATGACCCGTGTAGGCCTCCACTGCGCTCCCCGTGCCCATCAGACCCTGGGCACCTATCCCGCAGGCACGGTCCGCTTCTCCTTCGGCCACGAAAACACCGAAGACGAGGTAGATTTCTGTCTCGATGCTCTTAAAAAGATCTGTTTGTAAGAAGGATAGGCTACCGTCGGACGATTGTAGGGGCGATTCACGAATCGCCCGCCGTATCCAAGGCTCCTTTTGAAAGGAGCTGGCGCCCGTAGGGCGACTGAGGTTTGGCAACACTGTTCTGACGATCGCTTTTGTATTGCCGTAAGACCGCAGGCCAAACACCCGTCATGCCTGCGGCATGCCACCCTCTTTCAAAAGAGGGCCCTACACAACAACAAAAAGCCTCCCGCTGGGGGAGGCTTTTATGCGGAAACCTATTCTGTTAGAACACTCTGATCGACTTACCGTCGAACTTCTTGGTATAGCCGATGATGTGTGCCTCTTCGCCGTTGTCCTTAAGACGGCGGCAAAGATTATCAACTTCCTTTTCATTGACCGCAATGAGAAGGCCGCCCGATGTCTGAGGATCATACATTACGTCGCTCAGCTCGAGGGGAACGCTCTTCGAAACCACAACGTCCTTCTCCAGATAGCCCATATTGTTGTATGCGCCGCCGGGGATGATGCCTTCGCGGGCCAGCTGAAGGGCCGCGGGAAGGGCAGGGATCGAATCGCTCATCAGCTCGATGGTCAGGCCGCTGCCGTGTGCCATCTCATAGGCATGGCCCATCAGGCCAAAGCCGGTGATGTCGGTGCAGGCCGAGGGACGGGAGGGCATCATGGCCTCCTGAGCATACTTGTTGAGGTGGCTCATCATCTTTACCATCAGGTCATAATCCTTCTTGGGAAGGATGTCGGCCATGGCAGCCGTCGAAAGGATGCCTGTTCCCAGCGACTTGGTGAGAACAAGTATGTCGCCTTCGCGTGCCGTCGAGTTGGCAAGGATATCCCTGGGGTTGACGTAACCGGTTACGCAGAGGCCGTATTTAGGCTCGCTGTCTTCAATGGTGTGTCCGCCCGCAATGATGGCGCCGGCCTCGATAACCTTGCTGTAGCCGCCCTGGAGGATCTGCTCCATAACATCCAGCTTAAGGCAGCTGGGGAAGCAGATAAGGTTCATCGCCAGCTTGGGAACACCGCCCATGGCATAGATGTCGCTGATGGCATTTGCCGCTGCGATCTGGCCGAAGGTATAGGGGTCATCGACGATAGGCGGGAAAAAGTCGACCGTCTGGATCATCGCGATATCATCGGTCACTTTATATACAGCAGCATCATCGCTCGTGTCGAAACCGACGAGCAGGTTGCTGTCGTTAAACTTAGGAAGATGTGAAAGAATATTACTGAGGACACCCGGTCCGATCTTAGCGCCTCAGCCGCCGGCTTT
>JAFQKM010000150.1 GCA_017396925.1 Clostridia bacterium | reverse complement strand
GTCGAAGGTGCACTTATAGGTCTTGGAAGAAGAGCCGGTGACCTTGATCTGCTCGTCGCCCAGCATGGCGGCATAGATGGCTGTAAACATACGGCCGGTGCTGTCGGGGGCCATATAGCCCATGGCTCTGCCCAGTTCGCCGTCCTCGCACATGGCGCGAACCAGCTTGCCCATGGTAAAGCCGGGAGCGGTGGCCTGTGTGATCAGGTTGTCCATATTGATGCCGGCTTCGGTGTAGAGGGCCTTCATATCTTCCATACCGACAACTTCCAGCCAACCGTTTTCGGCGACCATGCCGCCGGTCAGCAGATTGATCAGATCGCTGCGCAGGAAGACACCGTTTTCGGCGTGGATGATCATATCAACAGTCTGTCCATCGATCACATCAAGGGCAGCTTCCATCTCGGCGCCTTCGGCCTCGATGAGGGACTTATAACCGCCCATGTCGATGCCGATCTCATAGGAGCCCGACATATTCTGGCCCTGGGTCAGGCCGGTGCCCTTAAGGGAGATCTCGAAGGGATCCTTGCTCTGGCCGTCGAGAACGCCCGACAGGGTGATGCTGTCGGTGGACTTATAGGTCTTGGTCTCGTCCAGCTGGGCACTGACAGACAGCGCCAGCATCTCGTTGATCTTGGTGAACTGGCCGTCGATCTCGGCTTCCAGCGCATCCCAGTCGACGATATAGGCGACCCACAGTTCGGGATCCCATGTGACGGTCAGGCCCAGAGTCTCGCCGATAAAGCGGGCGGGCACATAGGTGCGGCCGGTGGCCTTATCGATAAAGGGGGCAACGTCCATGTTGACGGTGGTGAGCTCGGCATTGTTTTCGCCATAGGCATAGGTCATAACCTTGGAGCCAATGGCCAGCTTCATCACCGAACCGTCGGCAAATACGGCGTCGATCTTGCCGGCATCATAGGAAACGGTGGCGCCCAGGCCCTCGAGAATGGCACGGAAAGGCACCTGTGTGCGGCCTTCCTTCACAACGGGCACTGCATCGGTGAAGGTCATATAGGCACCGTTGAGCCAGACATTGACGCCGGTCTTGTAGGGCATCAGACTCTTGGCTGCGGCAATCATCTGGGCCTTCTGCTCGGCAGCCATGGCTGCCATTTCAGCCTCATACTGGGCTTCCAGCTGGGCATAATAGGCATCCAACTCGGCCTCGGTCATATTCTCCAGATCGGGAGTCTCCAACACCGCGCCGGGATTGGGGCTGATCAGAAGCGATGTGGGACCGTCGGCGCCGCCAATGACGCCGACCGAAGTGTCATCGGCCGCAAAGGCAGTGACACTCAGAGACACCAGCATTGCGATGCTCAACAGCATACTCAGTATTTTTTTCATCTTTTGCTTCCTCCTTGGCAATAAAAATATTTACATCTATATTTTAGCGCAATACTGCGCCGAATACAATAGAAGAGACCGATTTAATAAAATCTTAAGGAATCCGCTTACATAAATAAAGACTGCCCCGGAAAGCCAAAGGTTCCCGGGGCAGCCGTCATTTTTTAGTTTTCGTCGTCCAGCAGATCGTCGTCCTCGTCGTCCCAATCCTCATCGTCCTCGATGGGCTTGGGTTCGGGCTTGGGCTTCACACCCTTGATACGCATCTTCAGATCGGTCTTGTTTTCGATATACTTGGCAAACTCCTCGGGATCACCCTCGGTGAAACCGCGCTTGCAGATCATATAGGCCGCGTTTTCCTTAACATAGAGATAATAACGCTCTTCGTCGGCATAAAGCTCGATGATGTCCTTGTAGTTGTGCTTATAGACATTGCCCTGACGGGTCTCGGTAAAGCCGCCGGCTTCAAAATCGTAGGTGATCTTCATGCCCTGCAGAGGATACTGATTCCATGTGCGGCGGCCGGCCAGCTCGTCGACGGGGATCATCGAAAGGGCGCAGGCAATAACGATCAGCACGGCACTGCCAATGATCATTTTGGTATCCCAGGCACCGGTTCGGAACATGGTGAACAGATTATAGATACCGCCGAACAGCATAACTGCGCTGCCCATCTTGGTACCATAGGTGGTGATATAGCCCATGCCCTTGATTTTAGTATTGCGGTCGGTATAGGCCTGCATAAAGCCGATAAAGTCATTGCGGTCGTAAACGGCCGAAACGGTATAACGCATATAAAGTCCTCCGAATCTTTCAAACTGACTTATATTTTAACACGAACAGACCCAACACGCAATAAGAAAAGCCCCGTCCAGGATTTGGACGGGGCTTTGTTTGTATTGGGGATCACCCGATCAACTTAACCAAAGATGGTCAGCAGGAAGCCGGCGGCAACAGCCGAACCGATAACACCTGCGACGTTGGGGCCCATGGCGTGCATGAGCAGGAAGTTGGAGGGGTTGGCCTTCTGGCCTT
Source organism: Clostridia bacterium (assembly GCA_017396925.1). Lineage (GTDB taxonomy): Bacteria > Bacillota > Clostridia > Oscillospirales > Butyricicoccaceae > RGIG1902. The sequence goes on along the minus strand of JAFQKM010000150.1, from coordinate 4,698 downwards.
CCATCTGGGAAACGCGGGCAGCCATGGGAACAGCCGAAACGCCTGCGGAACCGATCAGAGGATTGACCTTGCCGCCGGTGACCTTATACATGATCTTACCCAGCAGCAGACCGCCGATGGTCGAGAAGGAGAATGCGATCAGACCCAGAACAACGATCTTGATGGTCGACCAGGTCAGGAAGCGCTCGGCAACGGTTGTTGCACCAACGCTCATGCCCAGGAAGATGGTGACGATGTTCATCAGGGCATTCTGTGCTGTGTCGCTCAGACGCTCTGTGACGCCGCACTCCTTGAAGAGGTTACCCAGCATCAGGCAGCCGATCAGGGGAGCTGTATCGGGCAGCAGCAGGATAACGAAAGCAGCAACAACGATGGGGAATACGATGCGCTCGGTCTTGGTGACGGTGCGCAGCTGGTCCATCTTTGTCTCACGCTCTTCCTTTGTGGTCAGCAAACGCATCAGAGGGGGCTGGATCATGGGGATCAGCGCCATGTAGGAGTAAGCTGCGATGGCGATGGCGCCCAGCAGTTCGGGAGCCAGCTTGGAGGTCAGCAGGATGGCGGTAGGACCGTCGGCACCACCGATGATACCGATGGAAGCAGCCTGAGGACCGGTGAAGCCCAGAACGATCGCCAGGATAAATGCGCAGTAGATACCCATCTGTGCAGCAGCACCCAGCAGCAGGGACTTGGGGTTGGCGATCAGGGGACCAAAGTCGGTCATGGCGCCAACGCCCATGAAGATCAGCGAGGGGTACAGACCGGCCTTAACGCCGATGTAGAGAATATCGAGGAAACCGCCCTCAACCAGAACATCACCGTAACCCTTGGTGTGGCTCATGATGCCGTCCCACAGCTCGGGATGGTACAGGTTGGAGTAGGGCAGGTTGGTCAGCAGCATACCAAAAGCGATGCCGACCAGCAGCAGGGGCTCGAACTTCTTGACGATGCCAAGATACAGAAGCACGCAGGCTGCAATGATCATGATCAGCTGTCTGGGATCAGCAAACAGACCGGAGAAACCGGAGTTTGCCCAGATGCTGGACATTGTGTCTAAAATAAGAGTCATATCTTTTATCCTCCCGGCTTACTGCAGGACGATCAGAGGAGCACCTGTATCGACGTTGGCGCCCTTGGCGACAACGATCTGTGCGACGGTGCCATCCTTGGGAGCAACGATCTCGTTCTCCATCTTCATGGCTTCGAGGATGCACAGGATCTCGCCCGACTTGACAGCCTGGCCCTGTGTGACCTTGACGTTCAGGATAACGCCGGGCATGGGGGACTTGATGACCTCGCCCTGTGCTGTGACATTGGCAGCGGGGGCAGGAGCGGCAGCAGGAGCTGCGGCGGGTGCAGCGGCAGGAGCGGGAGCTGCAGCAACGGGAGCGGGAGCTGCGGGAGCAACTGCCTCGTACTCGTCGATCAGCATGGCCTGGCCGTGCTCGACCTCGACCTCGTAGGTTGTGCCGTTGAGTGTAACTTTGTATTTCATGATATTATACCTCGTTTTATTTTGGCTTTGATGTTAGGCTTCGATCTCGCGGATGCTGACAAAGCGCAGCTCGTTGACGGGCTTGCCCAGCTCGTCGGCAACGATGGCCATGAGCATGGCAGCCTTGCGGGGATCAACGCCGTGCAGATCGATGGAGCCGGCCGAACCGGGAGCCTTTTCCTTGGGAACGGCAGGTGCGGCAGGAGCGGGTGCGGGTGCGGCAGCCTTGACGGGCTCTTCCTTCTTGTTGAGGACCTTACCCATGACAACGATGATGCCCATCAGGATGATCAGCATCAGGAAGACAATGGAAAAGCCCAGGACCGAATAACCCAGCGCTTCGGGAATGGTGACTTTCATGGTTACGTCCTCCCTTTATGCCTTTACGATGGTATATGTAACTGTATTCTTTTCCTTCTCGGCTCTGTTCTGGAGGAACTTCTCTGCGATCTGGGGGAATGCGACATAGGACAGAACATCCTCTTCGCTCTTGGCCAGGTCGCCGATCTCAGCCTTGGCGGCCTCGAGGCCGGGCTGCAGCAGGTCGGCAAAGCGGCACTCTACAGGCATCTCGTCGCCCAGGACCTTCTTGCGCAGATCCTCGTTGACCTTGCCGGGAGCCTTGCCGTACTCGCCGCGCAGGTAAGCCTTGATTTCCTTGGAGACGTTCTTATAACGCTCGCCCAGCAGGACGTTCTGTGTAGCCTGAACGCCAACCATCTGGGAAGAAGGTGTAACCAGGGGAGGATAACCCAGGTCTTCGCGAACACGGGGAACCTCGGCCAGAACCTCGGGCAGCTTGTCCAGCGCCTTCTGCGCGGTCAGCTGAGCAACCAGGTTGGACAGCATACCGCCGGGAACCTGATAAACCAGAGCGTCGGTCTCGGTGTTCATAACGATGGGGTTGAGCAGCTTGGTCTCCAGAGCCTTGGCCTGAATGGGCTTGAAGTAGTCGTTGATCTCCTTCAGCTTCTTCTCGTCGAGGCCTGTCTCGTAGCCCATTTCCTTCAGTGTGTAGTGCAGAGACTCCGTGGGAGGCTGGGATGTACCGCCGGAGAAGCAGGAGATAGCGCAGTCGATGGTGTCGGCGCCGGCCTCAACAGCCTTCAGCAGTGTCATAGCGCCCAGACCGGTTGTGGAGTGGGTGTGAACAACAACGGGGATCTTAACGGCAGCCTTGATGGCCTTTGTCAGATCGTAAGCGTTCTTGGGGGTCATGATGCCGGCCATGTCCTTGATGCAGATGGAGTGAACGCCCATCTTCTCCAGGTCGCGGCTCAGCTGAACAAACATATCGATGTTGTGGATGGGGGATGTGGTGTAGCACAGTGCGCCCTGTACGTGTGCACCGGCCTTGATGGCTTCATCAACAGCAACTTCGATGTTGCGCAGGTCGTTCAGCGCGTCGAAGATACGGATGATGTCGATGCCGTTCTCAACGCTCTTGCGGACGAAGGCGCGAACGACGTCATCGGGATAGTGCTTGTAGCCCAGGATGTTCTGGCCACGCAGCAGCATCTGTGTCTTTGTGTTCTTGAGATGCTTGCGGATGGTGCGCAGTCTCTCCCAGGGATCTTCGTTGAGGTAACGGAGGCAGGAGTCAAATGTAGCGCCGCCCCAGCACTCGACGGAGTAGTAGCCGGCCTGATCGATAGCATCCAGGATAGGCGCAAAGTCCTTGATCGGCATACGTGTGGCGATCAGAGACTGGTTACCATCGCGCAGGACGGTCTCTGTAAAATTGATCTTCATGATTTCTCTCCTTCTGAAGAAAATTTTGATTTATCTAAAAAAATAAAATCACAAATTTGAACGGATATTCTTCCAGTTATTTGAAAAGTTTCTGTATTTTCACTTCAAATCCCCGAACCTACCCATTATGATGCTATCATAGCACATTTTTCACAAAATCAAAAGGGCTTTTTCAACAATTTACGGTTTCTATATGGGTTTTATTTTTGCAGTATGTATGATATAATGTCGGGGATATCCCATCGATACCGAAATTATAGATATAAAAGGCAATATCCTATGAAAACAGACGCACTTATCTCGATCAAGGGGCTGCAGCAGGTGGACAACCCCGACACCGACGAGATCTCCCTGACCACCGAGGGCCGTTACTACGAAAAGAACGGCACCTATTACCTGATGTACGAGGAGAGCGAGGTCACCGGCTTTGCCGATACCCGCACCACCGTCAAGGTGACCCCTTCGGCCGTCACCGTCACCCGTGCAGGCAAATACCCCTCCATGATGACCTTCGAAAAGGGTCAGCGCCATATGTCCCTCTACGAGACCGACTACGGCCCCCTGACCATCTGCATCGCCACCAAGAATATCGACTGGTCTCTGGATGAAAAGGGCGGCAGCATCAATGTCAGCTACGACATCGAAGTCCAGCATGCCCACATGAGCACCAACAGCCTGTGCATCGAAGTCAAAACCGTTAACTGAAAACCAATTACCGAAAGGAATCAGATATCATGAACGCTATCCAGCTGGCCACCAAGCAGGCCTCTGAAATCATCTTAAAGGGCTATCAGGCCGCCGCCGACAAGGGCATCCTGCCCCAGGCCGAGGTCAACGCCCCCGTTATCGAGACCCCCAAAGATCTCAAGAACGGCGACTATGCATCCTCCTTCGCCATGCAGAATGCCCGCATTCTGCGTGTTGCTCCCCTCAAGACCGCTCAGGCCATCTGCGAAAACGCCGACCTGTCGGGCACCATCTTCAGCTCGATGGAAGCAGCTGCTCCCGGCTTCATCAACCTGCGCCTGGCCCACGGCTGGTTCGAGCAGGTGCTGAACGCCATCGCCGCCGAAGGCGACGACTATGGCCGCTCGGTCATCGAGAACCCCATGAACATCATGGTCGAGTTCGTTTCGGCCAACCCCACCGGCCCCATGCACATGGGCAACGCCCGCGGCGGTGTTCTGGGTGATACCCTGGCCGAAGTCCTCTCCCGCGCCGGCCACAAGGTCTGCCGTGAGTTTTATGTCAACGACGCCGGCAACCAGATCGACAAGTTCGCCCACTCTATCGAAGCCCGCTTCATGCAGCAGGTCTTTGGCGAAGATGCTTTCCAGTTCCCCGAAGACGGCTACCACGGTGAAGACATCAAGGTTCTGGCCCGCGACTATATCGCCGAGCACGGCGACAGCCTGAAGGACGCCTGCGAAGACGAACGCCTCCATGCGCTG
>JAFQKM010000149.1 GCA_017396925.1 Clostridia bacterium | reverse complement strand
TACATGGCATGGCCCAGCTTGCCCAGGGCATTGTGTTCGGGGGGCATGGCTGCATGGCCGCCGCCGTCTTCTACCCAGAACTCATGGTCGGCATAGCCCTTTTCGCTGGCGAAGATCATGGCGACCTTGCTGCCGTTCATATTCATGATGCCGCCGCCCTCATCGAGAACCAGGCCGAAGCGCAGGCCGCGGGCCTTGAACTCGTCGGAGATGATCTGGCAGGCCGCACCGGGGCCGCCCATGATCTCTTCGTTGTAGCCGAAGGCCATGTAGATATCGAAATCAGGAACGAAACCGTCGGCGATCAGGGCTTCGACAGCTTCCAGCTCGGCCAGCATGGTGGCCTTGCAGTCGCCGCAGCCACGGCCCCACAGCATGCCTTCTTCGTCAATATGGCCGGAGAAGGGGGGATACTTCCACTTGCTGTGGTCGCCTTCGGGAACGACGTCCTGATGGGCGCAGACCAGAACAGGCAGCTTGCCCGACTTGCCGGTGCCCTTCCAGTGGAAGACCAGACCGGCCTTGCCCATGATCTCGCGGGTCAGGGTCTTGTGAACGAGGGGATAAGCCTCTTCGAGGTACTTGTGCAGGCCGAAGAATGCCTCCAGAGGCAGATCATCGGCGTTGACGGTCGAAACAGTGGGGAACTGGACCATGCCGGACAGATGCTCGGCGTATTTCTTGTTATCGTACTGCATAACAGAGTCTCCTTTTTTGAGTTTGGAAAAAGCCCGGACGGCAGGCACAGCCTGCCGTCCGGGATCAATCTATTCAGATATAAATATCGGGGAAAACAGGATTATTCGCCGTAGGTCTGGATGATGCGGACGAAGAACTCGACGTTGGAATCCAGAACCTCGGTGTCGATATGCTCGTTTACAGCATGGACGCCGCCAACTCTCGAGCTGGCCTTACCGCCGACAAAGCGATAGACACTGTCGGACAGGGGGCAGTAGTAACGGGAGTCGGTACCGCCGGCAACCAGACCGGGAACGATGACGACATCCTCGCCGTGCAGCTCACGGACGACCTTGGAAACGACCTTGAAGCCGTCGCTGTCGGTACGGGAGATGGAGGGAGGATTGTGGCCCTTGGCCAGACGGAAGTGGACATATTCGGGCAGGACAGCCTTGAAGTGGGCTTCCAGCTCTTCGAGGGTGTCACCGGGCAGCAGACGGCTGTTGGTGATGACCGAAGCCTTCTCGGGCAGGATGTTGGCCTGTGCCGAACCCTGTGCCATGGTGGGGGTTGTGGTTGTGCGGAAGAACTGGTTGTTTTCGCGGGTCTCGAGGCAGATCTTCTGCAGCTCTTCCCAGTTGGCTGCGGGATCGGCCTTCAGCTCGCCCATACGGCCGGCTGTGATGGGGGCCTGTGCCTTGAACATCTGGATGACTGCGTCGACCAGCTTGAGGGGCATGGGGTTGCATTCGAGGTCATACATAGCCTTGCCCAGCTTGCCCAGTGCGTTGTGTTCGGGGGGCATAGCTGCGTGGCCGCCGCCATCCTCTACCCAGAACTCATAGTCGGCATAGCCCTTTTCGCCAACGTTGATGGATGCAACCTTGCCATTGGGTGTATTGGCAACGCCGCCGCCCTCGTCGAGGACCAGACCGAAGCGAATGCCGCGCTTTGCAAACTCGTCGGCGATGATCTGGCAAGCAGCGCCGGGGCCGCCCATGATCTCTTCGTTATAGCCAAAGGCCATATAGATGTCGTAATCGGGGGTATAGCCTTCTTCCAGCAGCGCCTCGACGGCTTCCATTTCAGCCATCAGGGTCATCTTGCAGTCGCCCGAGCCGCGGCCCCACATGATGCCTTCTTCATCAATGTGGCCGGAGAAGGGGGGATACTTCCAGTTGTTCCAGTCGCCTTCGGGAACGACGTCCTGATGTGCGCAGAACAGGATGGGCAGCTTATCCGACTTGCCGGTGCCCTTCCAGTGGAAGACCAGACCGCACTTACCCATGATCTCGCGGGTCAGATGCTTGTGAACCAGGGGATAGATCTCCTCGAGATACTTATGCATCTTCAGAAATTCTTCGGTGGGGAGCTTGTCGGGGTCAACGTTGGAAACGGTGGGGAACTTGACCATGCCGGACAGATGCTCGGCATACTTTTTCTTGTCGTACTTCATGTTGTTGCTCCAATCTTTGAGAATTTTTTAGAGTTGAATAGAAAACGGAGGCAGGGGGCCCTGCCTCCGGAAAGCACTTACTTGTGGTTCTTCAGCCACTCCAGAGCGCAGTGTACATAGGTGGCAGCGCCGTAGGGCAGAGCTGCTTCGCTGTACAGGACCTTGGGGTTGTGGTTGGAGATACGCTTGGAAACGTCCTCGTAGCCGCCGCCCAGCCAGAAGATCTGTGCGGGAACAGCATCGCCGAAGTAAGCAAAGTCTTCGGAACCGGTGGAGCGGACCTTCTTGGGGATCATACGCTCGGGGCCGACGACTTCGGCTGCATACTTGACGACCTCATCGGTGAACTCGGGGTCGCAGTCCATAGCGGGGGAGGAGAACAGCCACTCGACAGAGGCTTCGCCGCCGAACAGCTTGGCTGTGCCTTCGACGATCTCTTCTGTACGCTTGACCATGAACTTTGTCAGCTCCTTATTGAAGCCGCGCATGGTGCCGCGCATATGGCCGATCTCGGGGATAACATTGGTGGCGCCGTCACCGAAGACCATAGTGCCCAGTGTCAGTGTGCACTGCTCGGCAGCATTGATCTCGCGGGCCAGCATCTCCTGCAGAGCCAGGTAGATGTGAACGCCGATGTTGATGGGGGAGATACCCGAATGGGGAGCCGCACCGTGGCAGCCCTTGCCCTTGACGGTGATATCAAAGCCGTCGGCCGAACCCATGTTGGGGCCCTTGCCGAAGGTCAGCTCGCCGGGCTCGCCGAAGGGACCGATGTGGATAGCCAGCGCGGAATCGACCTTGGGATTCTCCAGAACGCCGTGATCGATCATATCCTTGGCGCCGCCGAAGGTCTCTTCGTTGGGCTGGAAGCAGATCTTAACTGTGCCTTCGATCTCGTCCTCAACTTCCTTCAGCATCTTGCAGGCTGCCAGCATCATGGACATATGGAAGTCGTGGCCGCAGGCATGCATCTTGCCGGGGTGCTCGGAAGCGAAGGGCAGGCCGGTCTCCTCGGGCATGGGCAGAGCATCCATGTCAGCGCGGATCAGGATGCACTTGCCGGGCTTCTTGCCGCCGGCCAGGGCAACGATGCCCATTGTGCCGCAATCCTGGGGCTCATAGCCCATAGCGACCAGCTTTTCCTTGATATACTTAACTGTCATAGGCAGTTCGTTGGTGGTTTCGGGGTAACGGTGGAAATGACGGCGGTCGGCCACCATCTCGTCCATCAGTTCGTTGGCTCTTGCCAGAAACTTGTTCATAAGAGGTTCCTCCTGTTTTGATTTCTATGTTTTCCTTTTTCCGGGGAAATGCAGAACAAAAACCACGGCTTCGCCATAGTTTTCATATTATCATTATAACAGAAGAAAGCTGCAAAGAGGTGAAGTTTGTGCACAGTGGAGCGCTGAAAAAATGGAGTGGTTTTTGGGCAGTTTTAACAAAGGATGGGATTTTTGCTATAAAAAACGGGCGGCCTTATGGCCGCCCGAAAAAGATATTCTTTTATGCTGCGTAAAGCTTAGTGCTTGAAAACGACGCCATCGATGATGGTCTCGGTGCACTTTGTGTAGTTGCAGAAGGGGTCGCCGTTGAAGATGGCGATGTCAGCGTCCTTGCCGACTTCCAGAGAGCCCATTCTGTCTTCCAGACCCAGCAGCTTGGCGGGGTTCAGAGTAACTGCCTTCAGAGCATAGTCCCAGCTCAGGCCTTCGCGGATGGCGATACCAACGTTGATGGGCAGCTTGTTTGTCTGAGAGGATGTGTCCTGTGTCAGGCAGAAGTTAACGCCGGCCTTCTCGAGGATAGCGGGATTCTCGAATGTGGTGTTCCAGATCTCCATCTTGGCAGGAGCCATGTCCAGAGGACCGACAACGGCTGTGACATTTTCCTTGGCCAGGAAGTCCTTGATCATGTAGCCTTCTGTGCAGTGCTCGATGGCGAAGTCGAGGCCAAATTCCTTAGCGATGCGGACAGCTGTGACGATATCGTCGTTGCGGTGTGCATGCATACGGACCTTCATCTCGCCGCGGACGACGGGAACCAGGGATTCCAGACGGAAGTCGGGCTTGGGAGGCTCCTTGCCTTCCTTCTCGGCCTTCAGCTTAGCGTCGGAATATGCCTTGGCATTGAACAGAGCCTCGCGCAGAACCGAAGCAACACCCATACGTGTGTTGGGCAGGATGTTCTTGGAACCGTAGACATTCTTGGGGTTCTCACCGAAAGCCATCTTCATCATCTCTGTGCCGGGGATCAGCAGATCCAGAACGGTCTCGCCGTCGATGCACTTGAAGGCGAAGCCTGTACCGCCGATGACGTTGGCCGAACCGGGGCCTGTGTAGCAGACGGTGAAGCCGGCATCACGGGCAGCCTTGATGGCCATATCCTTGGGATTCATGCCATCGATGCCGCGGATCTGGCTTGTGTTGGGGGAAGAGACCTCGTTGCCGTCGTGAACAACAGGACGGGGCTG
>JAFQKM010000148.1 GCA_017396925.1 Clostridia bacterium | reverse complement strand
GGGCGTTCAGGACAAGCAGATCATCTCTGTCGAGACCAACTGCAACGGCCGCGCACTGACATTCGGTGACGTTGTCGTCCGCGTTTCCGACAAGTTCGCTACAAGAATGCACATCGATACAGACGAAGCCAACGCTGCCGGTATCGCCGGTGAGGTCGAAGGCATCGTCAAGCTCTAATTTACTTAGAACTCCATAACAAAGCTTTACACACAACACACACCGAAACCCTGCGGCAATGCCGCGGGGTTTCTTTATACCATGTAAAAGCGCCCGGAAGCAGATGCCGATAAAAACAGAAAACAGGCACAACAGATAAACTGTTGTGCCTGTTCTCAGATCTCTTTATCCCATATATATACGTCATCGTCCGGAATCTCATCCTCCGAGTTTTCCTTGATCGCAAAATAAGACTCGGGGTCTTCAAACACTTTTCGATAATAAGCGGCCAACGCCTTGTCTTCTTCGATCTCTTTTCTTCGTTCCTCTCGCTCTTCTTCGGTCAGCAGCAGTTCTTCAAACGTCCTGAATACGGGTTCTTCATGTGATACGCCGCTTTTCTCTGCAGGCGATTTTGGAGAAATGCCGTGATCTTGGCACAGGTCAGCAATTTGCTGTCCCGCCGTATCTTTTTCGTTGCGCTTCATATACACATCTCCTCTATTGGAAAAATCCATATTTTTTCTTTCGTGCGAATAACGGTAAAAGCCAAGCTGCAAAATGCAGCCTGGCTTTAATTGTTTTACAGACATCCGTCCTGAAGGGCGGATTTTTGATTACCATTTGCAATATCCATGCTTTATTCAACAAATATCAAACGATATTGCTCAGCCAGCTGCCCTTTTTGATCAGGACAAAGCCCAGCGTGGTTTTGACGATCTCCAGGCCCTGAACGATGCCGTACATATTCATGACATTCAGGCCGGTGAAGTGGGCACAGTAGAAGGCCGCAGGCAGGCTGACGCACCAGATGAACATACTGTCGAAAATAAAGGTGATGAAGGTCTTGCCGCCGGCGCGCAGGGTAAAGTAGGCAGCATTGTTGAAGGCCTGCAGGGGCAGGACACAGGCAACGACACGCAGCAGAACACAGGCGATGGCCTTGACGTCGGCTGTGGTATTGTACATTTCCGGGAACAGCGGCGCCGTTGCAAAGAGCACCAGACCGATGACCGCACAGAGCGAGCAGCTGGCAAAGATCAGCTTGTTGTCGACATCCCTGGCCTCGTCCATACGGCCGGCACCCAGCCGCTGGCCGACCAGAATGGCGATCGAATTGCCCGATGCCATAACGACGATGCGGAACAGGTTGGACAGGGTCGATGTAATGTTGACCGCCGCAACGGCCGACAGGCCGCGGGTGGAATAGCACTGGGTGATGGTGGTCATACCGATCGACCACAGGACCTCGTTGAGCAGCAGAGGCCAGCCCTTGCGAACGATGCGGTAAACGATATCCTTATCGATGTGCAGGCTTCTGTAGACACCGACGATAAACTTATTCTTCTCCTTGTGGGTATGGGTCCAGAACATGACGATGGCCAGCTCGACATATCTCGACAGAACGGTGGCAATGGCCGCACCGGCAACGCCCAGCTCGGGGAAGCCCAGATGGCCGAAAATCAGCAGCCAGTTGAAGACCAGATTGACCAGAACGGCCGTGATGCCGGCCTTCATGGGCAGCAGGGTCTCGCCGGTCTCGCGCAGTGTACCGACGTAGGCATTGTTGAGGGCAAAGGGGATAAGACCCAGCAGCATGATGCGCAGATAGATCTGGCCCTCGCTGAGGGTCAGCGCCAGGTCGCCGCCGCCTTCCGACTGGTGCAGGTAGAGGGACAGCAGATCGGCATCCTTGGTGAGAAAGGCCGTCAGGAAGACGGTGCTCAGAATGGCAATGATATAGAGCTTAAAGCGGAAGGTCTGGCGTACACCGTCATGGTTGCCCGAACCATAATACTGTGCGCCAAAAATACCAGCGCCCGACAGACCGCCGAAAATGCAGAGGTTAAATACAAAAATCAGCTGGTTGGCAATGGCAACACCCGACATCGATTCGGTGCCCAGCTGACCGACCATAACATTGTCGAGCAGATTGACAAAGTTGGTGATGCCGTTCTGAATGACGATGGGCACAGCCACGGCCAGGACCATCTTATAAAAGGTCTTGTTGCCGATAAACCGCTGCCGCAGCGACTTGGTCTGGGTCATAGGGGGATCCCTCCTCTTTCACTTGGTTCCGTGTAAAAGTTATTATACTCCCCTTTCAGCTAAAGCGCAAGGGCACCCCCTCCCCTGCCCCGTTCAGGGCAGGAGCTCGATCTTTGCCGGGCAGTCGTAAAAGGTTGCTTCTTCCTCGGCACATTCGATGATGGTATGCCGATGGATCTGCACCTGCCGCAGGGCATTGCAGCCCGCAAAGGCAAATCCGCTGATCGCGCGGAGGCCCTCATTCAGGATGACCTCTTCCAGCGCTCGGCAGTCAACGAAGGTAAAAAAGCCGATCTCGCGTACCTTTTCCGGGATGCGGATTTTCTGCAGGGCACTGCATTCGCCGAAGGCGCAGCTGCCGATCCGTTCGACATCCTCGTGCAGCCGCAGATGGGTCATGCGGTCGCAGGATGCAAAGGCATAGTCTTCCAACTCACGAATGCGGTGCGGCAGGGTGACTTTCCCCCGCATTCTGCCCGGAACGGCGCAGATCAGCACCCTGCCGGTGTCATCCAGCAGGAAGCCATCCTCCAGCTGCAGGGCAGGATTGAGGGGATGCAGGCCGATCTCCTTCAGTGCGCAGCAGCCGGCAAGGCAGCCGCCGTTGATGCGCCACAGGCTCTCGCCCAGCGAAATGCGGCGCAGATGCCTGCAGCTGCTGAAAGCATAGTTGCCCAGCTCGGTCAGGCTGTCGGGCAGATCGACCTCCCGAAGTCCGGTATTGGAAAAGGCCAGCTCGTCAATCGACTGCAGCCCCTCGGGCAGCGTAACCTTCTGCAGCGTCGTGCAGTCGTTAAAGGCCTGCTTCTCGATACGACGCACCCCTTCGGGCACGGCATATTCGCACAGGCCGCCGGCCGGCGGACAGAGCAGCAGGGATGTGCCGTCGGCACTGAAAAGGATGCCCTCGCGCAGGACGTATTTTTCGCACTCTGCCGGCAGTTCCACCTTTTCCAGCAAAGGGCTGCCGCTGATGGCCATTTTCCCCAGAGAACGCAGATTTCGGGGCAATACAAGGCGCCGCAGCGCCCGACATTCCTGCAAGGCGAAATCACGAATGGTCTCGACGCTGTCGGGCAGAATGAGGGTCTGCAGCTTATCCCGCATAAAGAAGGCACCCTCGGCGATGGCTGTCACACGGAAGCCGCCGATCTGCCCGGGGACGACGACCGTTTCCTCGTCGCCCTCATACAGCGAAAGAATGGCCGTATCGCGGGAGGTCGGCTCGAAACAGAATTCCTCGGAAATATCTTCATCGAGCAGCTGGAGGTCGAGCTCACGCTCGGCCTCCTCCAACTCGTCAAATGCCTCATCCAGATACTGTTCAAAGGTCTTGTCTTCCATATATCTTCCTCCTTATACACGGATCACTTCAATGTCGTAGATCAGGCCCTGTGCTGCCAGCCAGCTTTCATCCGCACCGAAAAGGCTGCTGTAGTCGCCCTCTTCATAGGTCCAGAAGGTGGTCTTCTTCGGGATCTCGATGCGGCGCAGGTTCATGCAATAGCGGAAGGCCTCGGTACCGATGGTATGCAGCTCTTTGGGGAGAACGACCTCTTCCAGCACCGCACAGCCGAAAAAGGCACAGCGGTCGATCTCGCGTACCGTCTCGGGCAGAATGGCGCGGGTGATATCGCCGGCTGCACGGAGCACGCGGGTCTTTTCGCGGTCATACAGGATGCCGTCTTCGATGACAAAATAGGGGTTGTCGGGGTCAACATGCATCTCGGCAATGGGGCCGCAGTCGCCCAGCGCGCCGCTTCCGATGGTGTGGACGCCGGCCGTGATCTCAAAGCTGTCCAGCAGTGTGCAGGCGCTGTAGGCATCACGGCCGATGATCTCCAAGCTGTCGGGCTCGACGACCTCTTCCAATGCCTCACAGCCGCCAAAGGCATTTTCGCCGATCTCGGTCAGCCCCTCGGGCAGGATGATGCGGTGCAGATGGGTGCAGCCGGCAAAAGCGCCCTCACCAATGACCTCAACGCCATCGGGGACGATATAGGTATCGTAATCTCTGCCGCAGGGGAAGGCATAGAGGATCTTGCCGTCCCGGCTGAACAATACACCGTCGATCGTCTTGAGCTTGGGGTTGCCTTCCCCGACGATAAAGCCTTCCATACGGTGGCAGTGATGCAGGAAAACCGGCAGGCCGTCGGGTGTGTGATCGGGCAGCATGACGGTGCGCAGATCGGGGGCCAGGCCGATCAGACAGGGCATCGGGAAGCCATCGGGAATGATCAGATGCCGCAGACCGCTCATCCAGAAGGCGGTGAGGGCGATATCGTAAACGGGATGGCCATCCAGCTCGATGGGCAGGGTGACAGAAAATGCAGGGCCATCCACACGCTCGATCCGTGCTCTGCCCTCCTGCAGGGAATAAACAAAGGGGCCGCTGGTATACAGTTCTTTTGTGTTTGTCATCTTTCTTCCTCCTTGAAAAACTTCTAAAGCAAATATAAAAACGATCACGAGCCCGCCCGGGGCAGGCTCCGCCGGCCGGGGGACGCCCTCCCCTGTCCGGCTGTTTACTTGTCAATGTACGCAGTATATATATACCGCAAAACACCCTGCCGCCGCCAAAACCGAACGGAGCTTTCAAGTCGGAAGAAACAGAAAAGCCGCCGTGCATCTGCACGGCGGCTTTATTATGGATTTTTCTTTACTTGCGAATAATGTTGGGGATACAGGACAGGCCCAGTCCTTCAAGGACTTCGGGCTCGCCGCCAAAGGCGGCTTCATCGACCTTGCACTGCTCGTTCAGTGTGATCTGGGTCAGCGAGAAGCAATACCAGAAGGCCTGCTGGCCGATGGTCTTGAGGCTTTTGGGAAGGGTGATCTGGGCCAGATTGGTGCAGCCGAAGAAGGTGGCAGGGGCGATGGCCTCGATGCCTTCGGGCAGGAAGAGGCCGTCCAGCATGCTGCAGTGGGCAAAGGCGCTGCCTTCGATGACCTTGAGGGAGACCGGCAGACGAACCTCAGCCAGGGTCTCGCAGCCCGAGAAGGCGCCGGTGCCGATGACCTCGACACCGCTGGGTACAACATAGCCCATACGGCCGTCGACGGGGTAACGGAGCAGCTTCTTCATATCCTTGGTATAGAGTGCGCCATCGGTATCGCAGAAATGTGCGCTGGCGGCATCGACCGAAATATCCTGCAGGCTCCAGCAGCTGGAGAATGCATTCTGGCCGATCTCCGCTGTGGCGGCAGGGATAGAGATGCGCTCGAGGGCGGTGCAGCCGGCAAAGGCCTGGCCGCCGATGATCTCCAGCGTAGAGGGCAGAACGACCTCGCGCAGGGCTTCACAGCCGCGGAATGCGCCGTCGCCGATCTTGACGATGCCCTCGGGCAGAACGACACGCTGCAGATGCTTGTGCTCGGCAAAGGCGCCGCGCATGATCTCGACGGTGCCTTCGGGAACGGTATATTCGGCCTGCTCCATGGCCGCGGGATAGTCGACCAGATGGGCAACTTCCTTATTGAAGAGGACGCCGTCCTTCAGCTCGAACATCTCGTGATTCTCGCTGACCTTATAGCCCTTGAACTTGGGGCAGCCGCGAACCGAGCTGTTGACGTTGTTTTCAATGGTATCGGGCAGGCTGATGGTCTCCAGCTCGGGGCAGCCGTAGAAGGCATTGATAAAGATGGTGACCACGCCCTCGGGAATGATGACGTGCTTGAGGTGTGCGCAGTTGGCAAAGGCATAAATGCCGATATCGATGACCTTGTGGCCATCCAGCTCGGTGGGAACGGTCAGCATAACGGCATCACCCTGATAGGCGGTGATGCGGCAGCTGCCGTCGGCGTTGAGCTCGTAGCTGTAGGATGTGTTGGGTTCGTTCATCTATGAAGATCCTCCTGTATCTTGTGTATTTACATCTTTACTATCATACATGATTTTGCCCCGTTTGAAAAGCATAAAATCACCGCGCAGAGGGAACCTGCGCGGTGATGTGGACTTTATTGAAAAATCAGATAATACTCAGCTTTTCGGTGTCTTCGGTGTAGATGATCTTGCCGAAGAGCAGCATATAGGAGAAGTAGAAGCCCGAGGTGACACTGAACAGGATGTGTCCGGCAATGATCAGATAACCGGCGCACAGGCCCAGCGAAACCAATACGGCCACAGGCATCAGATCGTGGCGGACCTCTTTCAGATTCTTGAAGAACTTCCAGACGAACTCCAGGCCCAGCTTGACATAGAGCCACAGCATGGCGACCGCACCGAACAGACCGTAATAGATGACGACCTCAAACAGATCCATCTCGATGATGGCATTCTGGGTACCGCGGCCGACACCGAAGATCCAGGTATAGAGGCCGCCTTCCTTATACATGGCAAAGGCCTTGGCCAGCTTGGTCTGGCGGCCCGACAGCAGAGCGGTGGCAGCACCTTCGTTTTCCATGACCGTGCCGGTCTGGCTGAAGGAAGCACTGATCTCGCCAAAGATCGATTCGGTGGAAAGCAGGGCCATAATGCCAAAGACCAGCATCATGGTGACGACCAGGATGATGCAGCGGCGGATGGGCAGACGTTCTTTAAAGGCGACCAGCTTCCAGATGGCGCAGGCGCCCAATACGAATGCGGCAGCGATAACGGCGATAAAGGCCGTTTTGGTGCCGATCAGCATAAGGCAGATGGCGGTCAGCGCCGCACCCAGGTCATAGGCCCAGAACATACGGCTGCTCAGGTCCTTGCGCTGCATAAAGCCGCACATGACCACCGGCAGGCCGGCCATCAGAATGGCTGTGATATCGTTGCCCGAATAGAAGAAGCCGCGTGTGCCGCGGTAGCCGTAACGGTCGGCATAGGTGGTATAGCCCATATCGAGCATATAGGATACAACAATGGTGGCCGACAGCATGAGCAGCGAGAGGGCCAGTACATCGCTCAGCTTGCGCAGCAGCTCTTCGCGCGAGACGCCCATGCGGCGGAAGACCTGCATATAGATCAGCACAACGGCGAAGTTATAGGCAAAACGGGCGATATACTGGATATCGGTATACAGTGCAAAGGAATAGAAGAACAGCACCTCGCCGATCACCGACATCAGCCATGCGATACCCACCGGCAAAGCCGCGCCGATGGCTTTCCAGTCCAGTGAGATCAGCGCATAGGCGGCAAAGAGCACCAGCACCAACATACGGATGAGCAGGCTGGGGGTGACGGGAATGGAAATGGTATCGAAATTATTGCCCGAAAGGGTCTCCAGTACCTTGATATACACACCGGTGACCACGTCCAGGAAGGGATTGATGATCAAAAAGGCAAGAAAAAACTTGTCCAGTTTTTTGATGATATTGTCTGTCATTTTGATTCTCCTGTGTTTGCGTGGGGATTTAAACATATCTTGACACTTTATTTTATCATACAAGCCTTTGAAACACAAGAAAAAGCCGAAGGCTGTGCCTTCGGCCTGTATTGTTTCTATTCTGCAGCCGCCGGGAACCAGACCGTGATGGTGGTACCGATGCCCTCCTTCGACTGCAGCTCGATATCGCCGCCCAGCAGGGATGCTGCATGCTTGACGATGGCCAGACCGAGGCCGGTGCCGCCGGTCTCTTTACTATGGCTCTTGTCAACGCGGTAGAAGCGCTCGAAAATGCGATTCTGGTGTTCCTGCGGAATGCCGATGCCGTCGTCCTTGACCTCCACATAGGCACGGTTCTGCATATCGACGCCGGTGGTCAGCCAGACATGGCCGCCCGCTTTGTTGTAACGGATGGCATTGTCGCAGAGATTATAGACCATCTCGTCCAGTATGCCGGCATTGCCCATGATCTGGGCCGCTTCGCCGCGCACCAGTACGGTGACGCCGGCCTTCTGCGCCGGCAGTTCCAGCAGCTCGGCTGCGTGGCTGGCCATATGGGCCAGGTCGATCTTCTCCAGCACGGGCGGTGCATCGGCCTCTTCCATCTGGGTCAGGCGGATGATATCACCGACCAGCGTGATCAGACGCGCCGCTTCGGTATGGATACGTCCGCCGAAGGTCTTGACGTCTTCGGGGCGGCACATCCCGTATTCCAGCATCTCGGCATAACCTGAGATCGAGGTCAGCGGCGTCTTGAGCTCGTGGGAAACATTGGCCGTAAATTCCTTGCGTTGCTTCTCGTTCTGCCGCTCACGCAGCTGGTATTCTTTAAGACTGTCGGCAAAGGGCTGCAGCTCGGGATAAGGGATATTTTCATCGATATTTTCCAGATCGCTGCCCATGGTGATGATCGGCGTGATCAGCTGACGGGTCAGCATGAAGGACAGGGCGATCGAAGCCAACAGAATGACGATGACCACAAAGCCGATGATGGGCAGGGCCTTGTCATACATGATCCGCATGGCCGATGTGGCCTGGGCAATGCGCAGGATGTTGCCGTCCGACAGACGCACGGCGGCATAGTAGGTGTCCACACCCATGGTGGAGGAATGACGGGTCGACTGGGCCGAGCCGTTTTTGATGGCCTCCATAACCTCCTGACGGGTGGAGTGATCCTCCATCAGGTCGGGATCACCCTCGCTTTCATACAGGACGCCGCCGGTG
>JAFQKM010000147.1 GCA_017396925.1 Clostridia bacterium | reverse complement strand
TTCGCCAAAGGCCTTCTGGGCGGCGGCCATAACGATCTCGTTGGGGACGTCGGCACCCTTGGGAGGCTCGAAGCCCATGAGGGCGGTGACGGTGGCGGCGGTCTGGGTGATGCGCATGGAACTGTTGGATTTGATCATAGGAAAACACCGGTCCTTTCAAATATAGTGGTACTGAAATTTAGTTTACACGATACAGCATGGATGTGTCAACGGGCAGAATACAATTCGTCCTCCAGCCATTTGCCGGGATTGTCGTCGATATACAAAGAAAGCTTTTCAAAGTCATGCTTACCGCGGATGATATGGTCGTAAAAACGATGCTGCCAGATGGAATGGCCGATCTTTTTGGTGACATACCCTTTCAGCTGATTGATAACGGTTGCGATTGTAGGGACGGCCATTGGCCGTCCGCCTTCACCGGTTTCATCTTCACGGATCGATAAAATCAGATGCACATGATTGGGCATAATGACATAATTCTCGACAGAGAGCATAGGATAAGCCTTTGGGATACTGTTTATGGCATCGTCCACAATACGGCCGTATACAGAGAGTTCCGGACGCTCGTCCTGCGGACGCGCAATGCGCGTCCCTACATGGTGGCGCAGGATGCATTGGCGATCTTTGGTACATATGGTGATAAAATATGTTCCTACACTGCTGTAGTCATATTCCGGCAGGCGTATAATTTTGCGGGCGGGTAGTTGGTTATCCATTTATTTCCCCTTTTTTGGCTTTGGCCAGCAGCTTTTTATAGGGCATGAGCATGCCTTCGGTCATTTTGCTGCCGGCCTTGGCCTTGAGCTTGGGGTTGGACATGAGGGCGCCGACGGCATACATGGCCAGCATACGGCCCGGTTTTTTCTGGGGGAAATCGTACTGTCCGTGGGCCTTGTAGAACCGATGGTCGGCCTTCATCATGCCCTGCATCTGCCAGATCAGATCGCGGAAGATCTTCATACCGCCGACGCCGTAGAAGTTCTGGGGCGGCACGTACTGATGATCGATGGCATAGGTGAGGGCGTCGGCCATACGGTCGATCTCGGCGTTGGGGTCCTGCTCGTCAGTGGCGACGCCGGCCAGGAAGTTGCCGCCCACCTGTGCGCGGCCCTCGATGATCATCTGCAGGTTGAACTGGCGGCTGTAGTCGCCCGAGATCAGGTAGGCCATGGGCATACCCATGGTGACCGTGCGGTGGCCGTTGCAGAACTGGCGGTCGTCGTAGAGCTTGAAGAGGGCGCCCATCGAATGGTCTTTGATGGTGAAGGCATAGACGATGGCCTGTGTGGCCTGGATCTCTTCGCGCAGGAAGGAATCGAAGCCGTCGGTGTAGATGCATTTGCCGGTGGCGGCGCAGTTGAAGCAGCCGAGGCAGCCGCCGCGGAAGGGGAACGCGCGCAGATTGACCACACGGGTGCGGATGGGCAATACGGCGCGGAAGCGGTCGATCATGGCGGCCAGCTGGGTATCGTCGTCGGCAAGGTCGGTGACAATGACCACATCGCCGCCCCTCGCGGCCTTGGGTTGGGGGACTTCCACCGGCTTGCGGGCAGGTTCAGGCAGCGGCGCCGGGAAGGGCTCGTAGTGTTCCATGCGGACACAATGGCAGACATAGTCGAAGAAGGCGCAGGCCTCCTTCTGCCCCTTTTCCTGCAGCAGATCGTCCATATCGGCCGACAGACCGTGGATATACCGCAGGCCGAGGTCCTGGCAGTTGTCGCGGATATAGCGGTGGGCCGTCACATCATAGAAATGCTTGGAGGTGGTCAGCTGGGTGGCGTATTTGCCCGAGAGATCGGGCTTGGCTTCCTTGAGCAGCTCGATAAACCGGTGGAGCTGGCTGGGAGCGATGAAGGTATAGACGGGATAGGAGAAGAGCAGCAGGTCAGCCTTTTCGATGGCGTCGAGGGCCGGGGCGAAATCCCTTTCCAGCGCCTTGATGCGTTGGCCGGCATGGAGCACCTCGAAGGTGTGGCCGGGATATCTGACCTGCAGATAGTTGACCGTCTGCAGTGTGATGCTGTCTTTTCCCTTGGGACTGCCGTTGACAACGAGGATATGCATAACAGACCTCCTTTTCAGGGTCGAAGTTTGTCGGGGATTGACACCATTATAGCATAGGTTTTTGCGTTTTACCATAAAAAAGCGCCCGTATGGGATACATACGGGCATGGGGGTGGTGGTGTCCGGGGTTCGGCCTGCGACAAAAGGACGGCGGCGGAGGCAGGCATACCGGGGATTCGAACCGAAATAACGGCCCTTGTGGGCCGCGCCGACCGTTCGGCGTTGATTTTGAGCCAATTCATTTGGCCAAAATCTATGGAATTCAAAGGGGCCCCTGCGAAATGCTTGCATTTCGTGGGGAACAGTGTACCGCACGCGTCCGGATGGGACAGGGATCAAATAAAGGGTGTCCGGGGTTCGGCCTGCGACAAAAGCACGGCGGCAGAGGCAGGCATACCGGGGATTCGAACCCCCGGACGCGTGTACCGCGTCCGGATGGGACAAAGATCAAATAAAGGGTGTCCGGGGTTCTCAGCCAACAGATAAGCAAAAAGAAAAGACACGCCAAAGCGTGTCTTTTCTTTTTGGTGATCCATCGGGGATTCGAACCCCGGACACCCTCCTTAAAAGGGAGATGCTCTGCCAGCTGAGCTAATGGATCATATGCAGTTAAATTGGCTGGGGCAGCGGGATTTGAACCCACGAATGCCAGAGTCAAAGTCTGGTGCCTTACCGCTTGGCTATACCCCAACAACACAATAAAAAATCCGCCCGTCAGAGCCGTTATTAAGATATCAGCGCTAACAAGCGGAGAAAAAATGGGGTGGATAAACGGATTCGAACCGTCGGCCTCCAGAGCCACAATCTGGCGCTCTAACCAACTGAGCTATATCCACCACATATTGGCGTGCCTGGAGAGACTCGAACTCCCAACCTACTGCTTAGAAGGCAGTTGCTCTATCCTGCTGAGCTACAGGCACATATTAAGTTATAAAGAAAACGAGGACTTTTCACAAGACCTGCTCTCGATGGAGCGGGTGATGGGAATCGAACCCACGTGTTCAGCTTGGAAGGCTGACATTCTACCATTGAACTACACCCGCATGTCAGCTTGGTTATAATACCATGTTTCTATACGAATGTCAAGATTTATTTGAAAAGTTTTTGAAAAAATCCCCACAGGAAAACCTGTGGGGATCGGATGACTTATTTGCCTTCAAGCAGGGTCTGCTGGCCGTCGCTGGTGAGGGTGAGGGCCGACAGGGGATTCTGATAGGAAGCGATGATCAGGCCGGCGGCCTTGTCTTCGACCTCCTTTTCGATCAGGCGGCGCAGATTGCGGGCGCCGAACTTGACCGAGTAGGATTTCTTGGTCAGGTAATCCACAGCCTGTGCATCCCAGGTGAAGGTGATGCCGCTGCGCGACAGGCCCTTCTGCAGGTCGCCCAGCATGATGGCGCAGATGTCGCGGAAATTGTCTTCACTCAGGTGGTTGAAGGGCACGATCTCGTCAATGCGGTTGAGGAACTCGGGACGCATGATCTCCGACAGGGCGGAAAGCGCCTTGTCGCGGCCCTGCTGGGTGACCGTGTGGCCAAAGCCGACCGTGCCGCTGGTGCGGTTGGAACCGGCGTTGGAGGTCATGATGATGACGGTGTTTTCAAAGGAGACCTTGCGGCCCTGGGCGTCGGTGGCGCGGCCGTCATCGAGGATCTGCAGCAGGATATTGAGGACGTCGGGATGGGCCTTTTCGATCTCGTCGAAGAGGACGACCGAATAGGGGCGGCGGCGGATCTTTTCGGTCAGCTGGCCGGCTTCGTCGTAGCCCACATAGCCCGGAGGCGCACCGATCAGCTTGGAGACCGAGTGCTTTTCCATATATTCGCTCATGTCGAGGCGGATGAGGGCGTCTTCGGTGCCCTGCAGGTCGGCGGCCAGACACTTGACCAGCTCGGTCTTGCCGACGCCGGTGGGGCCGACAAACATAAAGGAGACCGGCTTGAGCTTCTGGGAAACGCCGGCACGGCGGCGGCGGATGGCCGAGGCGACGGCCTCGATGGCTTCATCCTGGCCGACCACGCGGGCCTTGAGGCGCTCTTCCAGCTTCATCAGGCGCTCGAAGTCTTGCTCGCGGACCTTGCTGGCCGGGATCTTGGTCCACAGTTCGATGACGCGGGCCAGATCATCGATCGACAGCGTGGGGATGGGCTGGCTCTCCAGCTCGTGGAGGCGGCCCTCCAGCTGCAGCTCGCGGGAGCGCATTCCGGCGATCTGGGCATAGCGCTGATCCAGCTGCTCGTCGCTCATCTCGCCGCTGCTGTCGTCCGACATCAGGTATTCGCGCTCCTTGATGAGGGCGTCGAGGGCCTGACGGGTCGAGAGGGTCTCGTTGATGACGGCACTCTTGAGGTTGAGGTCGGAGCAGGCTTCGTCCAGCAGGTCGATGGCCTTGTCGGGCATGAAACGGTCGCTGATATAGCGGTCGGCCAGATAGACGGCCTGACGGATGACTTCGTCGGGGACCGATACGCCGTGGTAGTTTTCGTAATAGTTCTTGACGCCGCGGAGGATCTCGAAGGTCTCGTCCAGCGAGGGCTCGTTGATGGTGACCGGCTGGAAACGGCGCTCGAGGGCGGTGTCTTTTTCGATATGCTTGCGGTATTCCTTGAAGGTGGTGGCGCCGATGACCTGGATCTCGCCTCTCGACAGGGCCGGCTTGAGGATGTTGGCGGCATTCATCGAGCCTTCGGCATCGCCGGCGCCCACCAGATTGTGGACCTCGTCGATGACCAGGATGATGTTGCCCAGCGCCTTGACCTCGTCGATCAGGTTCTTCATGCGGCTTTCGAACTGGCCGCGGAACTGGGTGCCGGCCACCATGGCGGTCATATCCAGCAGCCAGATCTCTTTGTCCCGGAGCTTGAAGGGGACGTCGCCGGCGGCGATCTTCTGGGCCAGACCCTCGGCAACGGCTGTCTTGCCGACGCCCGGTTCGCCGATCAGGCAGGGATTGTTTTTCTGGCGGCGGTTGAGGATCTGAATCACGCGCTCGGTCTCGCCTTCGCGGCCGATGACCTTGTCGAGGCGGCCGTCGCGGGCGCGGTCGGTGAGGTTGAGGGCGTATTTGGTGAGGAACTTGGATTTCTTGTTTTTTCTGCCCGATTTTTCGGAAGCTTCTTCCTCCGGATCGGATTTTCCGGCAGGGGCACGGCCCATGCCGGGGAAGAAGGGGAAGGCGGGGGCGCGGCCTTCGCTGGCCTCGTCGTCTTGGTCGGCTTCGCCGTCGATGAGGGCGTCTTCCGCGCCGTCGGGATTGCCGAAGGCGCCCAGCAGATTCTTGAAGAGATCGCCGTCGCTTTCGGTCAGCTCGCGGGTCATATTCTGCAGGTCGGCATCGGTGATGCCAAAGCGATCCATCAGGTCGGCCACCGGCTTGATGCCCAGCTCTTTGGCGCACTGGAGGCAGAGGCCCTCCTGACGGGTCTCGCCGTTTTCGATCTTGGTGACGAAGACGACGGCGGGGTTTTTATTACAGCGGGAACAGATAGGGATGTTCATTGCGGGGTATTCTCCTTAACGATATCCAGACCACGCTTGACATACTGGGCAAGGGCGATGACCATCGAGAGCAGCGCCGCGCCGAACAGCAGGGCGACCGGCAGACCGGTCAGGTCAAATGTGATCGAGAGGATGATGGCGACATAAAAAAGAACGGTGGACGCCTTGCCCCAGATGTTGGAGGGGGGCACATCCCTGAGCTTGCGGTAGACAACTGCACCGCCGATGCCCATGGTGACCTCCTTGATAAAATAGATGATGCTGACAAACCAGGGGATGACACGGCTGACACTCAGCGAGATCAGGGCCGCCCACACCATGAACTTATCGGCAAGGGGGTCGAGGATACGGCCCAGCATGGTGATCTGGTTGTATTTGCGCGCGATGTAACCGTCGACGATGTCGGTGATGCCGGCCAGCAGGAAGATGCCGATGGCGATCAGGTGGGCATACTTCAGCTCGGAGAAAAAGACGAGCAGATAGACCGGCACCAGACAGAGACGGAAGAGGGACAGGGCGTTGGGAACATTCATGGTCAATACTCCTTTAACCATTTGATAGGATACCACTTTTTTATGTCGGGAATGTGAACAATGTGCAAATATGCGGAAAAAAGGGATGGAAAGTTATGCGAAGATCGAGGCGATCAATCCGCCGGTGATGCTCTGGCTGAGCAGCAGGCGGGAGGTGATGCCGGTGGGCTCGGGGCTGCCGTAGATCAGGATGCCGAAGAAGATGACGGCCACCAGAACAAGGCCGCCGCAGAGGCCGATGGCGCCGCCGGCCATACGGTTGAGGGTGCGGATGATGGGCCAGTCGAGGCTCAGTACGCGCACCACCAGCTGAATGGCGATCTTGAGGCCGAAGAAGAGCAGCAGGAAGGTCAGCAGCGGGGCAATCTTGGCCACCATGGCCTCGGCCAGCAGCCGGAGGGGGGAGACGATGCCGCCAAGGTCGGTCAGCCTGGCCTGCAGGCTGGCGGTGATATCGAGGGTCTCGGCAAGGCCGGCCATCTGCTCGGGCAGGCCGATGGCCATCAGCTTTTCGCTGAGGGTGGCCACCGACTGGGCGGCCTGGCCTGCACCGGCGCTCAGCTCGACGGCGGCGTCGATGACCGGCATGATGCCGGCGGCTTCGGCGGCCGAGGTGACGGCGCGGGTGGCCCAGGGATTGAGGATGGCCGTGACGATGGGCAGCACCATGGGGCGCAGGATCAGGGTGCCGATCCAGGCGGTCAGGGTGCCGAACAGGCCGGCGATGACCTTAAAGGCGCCGCGGCGCTTGCCGTAGCTGTACATGCCCAGCAGGATGAGCAGGAAGAGGATATCAAAAATATAGGGGCTGTTGGTCATGAGGGGTTATTCTCCTTGGGAAAAATCGACGATGCGGGCGCTGTCGCCCAGAACGGCTGCCACACGGCCGCCGCCGGTGATCAGCAGGTCGCGGACGCCCGAGAGCTCGGTGGTTTCGGTGGTGATATCGCCCGAGGTATCGATGCGGTAGATCTCGCTGCCCGACAGGAAGGCAAGCACGCCTTCGGCATGGTCGAGGGTGCGGACATCGCCTTCGAAGGTGCCGTCGAAGACCACTTCACAGCTGCCGTTCAGCACCAGCAGGCGGGAGGTATCGCCGCGGTCGCCCTTGAGGGAGAGGGCGAAGCTGCCGCTGCGGTCGTAGGCAAAGGTGGTCAGCGAGCCTTCGGCAAAGGGATAGCTGCCGATGGTCCGGCCCGCTTCATCATAGGCATAGAGGCCGTCGGCACAGAGCACCAGCAGGCGGTCGTTTTCGGCGTATTCCATGGCATAGGCACGGCGGGCGCCCAGATCGATGGTGACCGTGCATTCGTCACCGTTCAGGGGCTGATAGCGGATATAGAAGTCGGGATCGCCGCCGCGCTGGCCGATGCACAGGACGGCTGCCGTCTTTCCGTTGGGGGAAAGGGCGGGCAGGAAGGCGAAATGCTCGGAGGTCTGCCATTTGTAGATCTCTTTAAAATGCTTGTCGAAGACGGTCAGGGCTGTGCGGTAGCCCTCTTCGTCGGTGACAACGGCGCATTTGCCGCCCGCACCGGCCGACAGCGAAAGGATCTTGGATCCCAGCGCCGTCTCGGCGTGCTTGGCATAGCTGCTGAAGCGGGTGATGCCCTTTCCGCCCAGATCATAGACGAAAATGGCCCTGTCGCCCACCTGCAGCTGGGGCCGGCTGTATTTGACCTGCTCGGCATAATCCATGCCCTCGAAGGGCGGGATAAAGCGGAAGCTGCCGCCCGACACCGTGGCAATGCCGCCGTCGAAGGCCTCGTAGGCGGTGGAGAGGCCGGCATCGAAATGGAAGGTGTCGATCTCGCCGCCGCTGAAGGACAGTTTGTCGACATAGGTCACCATGCGGCGCAGATTGTCGAGGTTGAGATCCTCCTGATAGTGGAAGATGCAGAAGACCAATACGGCCAGCAGGCCGCAGAGGGCCAGCGAGCGGATACCGTTGATGACGCTCAGGCGGTAGTCTTCGCGGAACTTCATCACCTTGGGAGGGGAAGGGGTGAAGTCGAAGGATGTGACGTTAGTCGCGTTTGGATCGGACATCGATTGCCTCCATTCCATAGGTCAGGGCCGTCATGTAGAGGCCGCAGGCGGGGGCGGTGGGGCCGCCTTCCTCGCGGTCTTTGGATTCCAGAATGGCGGGGATGCTTTCGGGGTCGATCTTGCCGTTGCCGACAAAGACCAGCGTGCCGGCGATGGCACGGACCATATTATACAGGAAGCCGTCGGCGCAGACGCGCAGCTCGATCCTGTCGCCATGGCGCTCGACGTCGAGATAATAGATCTCGCGGACCGGCGAGCGGACGGGGGTGCCGATCGAGCGGACGGCCGAAAAGTCGTGAACGCCCACAAAGTGCCGCGCGGCCTGCTGCATCTTCTTTTCGTCCAGATGCTGGGGATAGAAATAGGCGCGGTCGCTGAGGAAGGGGTTGCGGGTGGCGCTGTTGTGGATACGATAGGTATATTCCTTGCGGATGCAGGAGAAGCGGGCGTCGAAATCGTCGGGGACGATGTGTGCCTCGTGGATGACGATATCATCGGGCAGGCGGGCATTGAGGGCATGGGGCAGGCGATCCATGGGGATCGAGCAGTTCATGC
Organism: Clostridia bacterium; assembly: GCA_017396925.1. Lineage (GTDB taxonomy): Bacteria > Bacillota > Clostridia > Oscillospirales > Butyricicoccaceae > RGIG1902. Next base: position 59 of record JAFQKM010000147.1, on the reverse strand, counting down.
GGACCGAAGCCACATAGTTTTCGGCATGGACGCCGGCGTCGGTGCGGCCGCAGCCCGAG
>JAFQKM010000146.1 GCA_017396925.1 Clostridia bacterium | reverse complement strand
TGATCGGCAGTCTGATTCTTCTGGTTATCTCCTATATCATCAGCCTGCGGATCATGGAAAAGAAAGAATATTAAAAAAGAATCCCTGTGGAAGTGCTTCCACAGGGATTTCTGTATTTATTTTGCCGTTCGTTCCATGCCGATGTGGGGGATACCGTCTTCCAGATAGCCTTCGCCGTGGATGACGAAGCCACGGCTCTCGTAAAAGGCGGTGAGATACCGCTGGGCCGAGATGTGAATCAGGGGCTCCTTCAGCTCTTCGTCCATAAAGCGCAGGGCGGTATCGAGCATTTCAGCGGCGATGCCCTGCTTGCGGTGGTCGGCGCGGACGCACAGACGGCCGATGGCAGCGGCATGGTCATAGACGACCCCCTTGGGGAAGATGCGCAGATAGGCAATGGCTTCGCCCTGTTCATCCTGTGCAAAGAGATGATAGGCCTGCTGGTCCATGTTGTCGACATCCTGATAGGCCACCTGCTCGACGATGAAGATCTCGCAGCGCAGGCGCAGGGTGGTGTAGAGCTCGGCAAGGGTCAGCTCGTCAAACTTTTTCAGTGTCCAGTTCATATTCTTATTCCTCCTCGGGTACAGCATAGAGTATGACATCCCACGCCGGAATGTAGGGATGCATACGCAGATGGTATGTATAGCCGCCGCCGGTCAGCTCGTCGATCAGCAGGGGCAGCGTGATATAGTCTTCAATATGGTGGTAAAGGCTGACCAGCAGCTTGGGCCGATGATGGCGCAGGGTCTCCCGCATCCCCAGCAGGGCGGCACGTTCGGCACCCTCTACATCCATTTTGACATAGGTGGGGGCAAGGTGCAGATCATCGATGGCAACGGCCGGGATATTGTAGCCCTCATCGGCCAGATGGGAAGCGCGGCCGCCCTTGCCCGTGAAGGTCAGCATATCCTTTCTGTCGGATACGGCGGCGCCGTAAATGCCGATGCCGGTATGGGGAAGGGAAGCGACATATTCGGTCAGCTTCTGGCGGTTTTTGGGGTCGGGCTCGAAGGCATCAATGGAATCGAAGCGGCCATCGGTGGCCTCCAGAAACTCGGCAACGGTATCGCCGCGATAGGCGCCAAGGTCGAGATAACGCTCGTGATCATGAAGCTGCAGCAGTTCGCGGATGCTTTCGGCGCGGCCGTCGTGGGCATCGAAGAGGGGGAGGGCAAGACCGGTGGCCTTGTAATCGGTGAGAATACGGAAGACATCCTTCGAGCGCGCATCGGAAAGCAGGGCAAAGGCCTTTTCAAGGTCCTGTGCATGGCTTTCGGCAAAGTCGGGGGCCGGATAGCGGGATGTGAATACATCAAAATCGGGGGCATAGACGGTATGGGTTTCACACAGGGTGTGGATGCGCGCCAGCAGCTCGTCGGTGAAAGCCGAGAAGGCGATCAGGATGATGAAGCCTTCGCCCAGCTCTTCGATCAGATCGGCATAGCGTTTGACCGTAAAGCCGCGAAAACTCTGGTAGCGGACAAAATCGTCGCTGGCGAAAATACCGGCAATGGGGATGGAATGTTCGGCGCAGGCGTCCAGCACCTTTTCGGCGCCGTTGCCCATGCCGTAGATGACGATGGGGCGATCGGCCGCCTGCAGGGCCGACCATAAGTAGGGAAGGGGCATAAGGGCCTCCTTTGCATGAGAAAGTACTGCTATGATTATACACCAAACCATGCGGCAGAGAAAGGGCATTTCGTCAAAACAGATAAATTATAACTTGATAATCGGGGGCGGATTTAGTATAATTTAGCTTGTATAGGTTTATCCAATATAGATACAAAGGGAGTTGGTATTTTTCTATGGACAGTAGCGGCAGTAGTATGATCTACTTGTTATTGATCCTTCTGGGTCTCG
>JAFQKM010000145.1 GCA_017396925.1 Clostridia bacterium | reverse complement strand
GCCCACGACATGGGGATACGGACGCAGAGGGTGGCGATCATGTTATGGGCCGCTGTGATGACCGACCGGCCGCAGCCGCTGAAATAGGAATTGAGGTTAAAGACAAAGCAGACCACCAGGCAGTCGATGGAATAGGAGCGCAGATACTGGGAAGCCGCCTCGATGACTTCGGGATCGCCTGAGAAAATGCCGGCCCAGAAGGTGGGAAAGAGCTGGATCAGCACGAAGAAGACGCCGGTGATGGCCAGCGAATAGGCCATACTGGTGGTCATGGTCTGCAGGGCGCGCTTGGGCTGGCCGGCGCCGATGTTCTGGCCGACCATGGTGGCGGTGGCAGCCGAGAAGGCGCCGGGGGCCAGGAAGAAGAAGGAGATCAGCTTTTCGGTGACGCCGACGGCGGCCGAGGCCACAAGGCCCATGCTGTTGATGATGGCGGTGATCATCAGGAAAGACAGGCTGATAAAGGCATTCTGCAGGGCCAGCGGGGCGCCGACCTTGAAGGTCCACTTGAGGGAATAGCCGTCGATACGCAGATGCTCGCGGCCGAAATGAAAGCCAAAGCCCTTGCGCTTCATGTGTACCAGCGACAAAAGGAAGCTGATGCCCTGGGCCAACACGGTGGCCCAGGCGGCGCCGGCGGCCGCCATATCGAATATACCGACCAGCACGACGTCGACCACGATGTTGATGACACAGGCGATGGCAATAAACAGAACGGGGGTTTTGGAATCGCCCATGCCGCGGAAGATACCGGCCGTGACATTATAGCCCAGAATAAAGGGCACGCCGCAGGCGCAGATGCGGATATAACGGCAGGCCTCTTCGAAGGCTTCGGCGGGCGTCTGCATCAGCTCGGCCATCTGGGGCGTGAAGAGCAGCATGAGGGGGGTCAGGATCAGGCCGATGGCTGCAAAAGCCACCGCCAGGGTGCCGATGGCTCTGGCCGTACCGTCGCCATCCTTGCGGCCCATCTGCTGGGCGACCAGAACGGTGCCGCCGGTACAGAAGCCCAGAACGGCATTGGTGATGGTATTGAGCACCTGGCTGCCCGTCGAGACGCCCGATACGGCGGCGGCGCCCGAAAACTGGCCGACGACAAACATATCGGCAGCGCCGTAGAGCGACTGCAGCATGCTGGCAAAGAGGAAAGGGATGGCAAAGCGCACAAGGGCCGGACCGATTTTTCCTTCGGTAAGGGAATAATTCTGCATAAGGTTATACACCTCCTGTGGATATTTCAAACAAAAAACCGGATAAAACGCAGCCCTATGAGGCTGGCATCTTATCCGGTAAAATTACCCTCCGATGAACGATATTTATTTTAATGGATTTGGCCGAAAAAGTCAATGGACAACCCCCTATACCGAGGCCGCCGCATCGGCCTCCTTATGGGTATAGGCCGCAAAATAGCTTTCATGGTCGAGGATGATCGAAAGGATCTCCTTGCCCGGGGGCGTAGTGCGCGGATCACGCTGGTACTGGTGGAGATTGGCAGCACGCAGAGGCACCGGAATGAGGTCGCCCTCGTAGTTGGTGCGGAAGAAACTGCGCAGCCCCTCCAGCGTATGATTGCCGCCGAACATGGCACGGCTGCCGGGGTGATCCATATCGATCTGCATGGCGGTCAGCACCTCGATCTTGGTGTTGAGGGGCTCGATGCCCATGCCCAGAAAGAGCACATCCCACTGATGGAAGCGCTCGTCGAGGATACCTTCGTCGCCCAGATGATAAAGCTCGTCGATGCCCAGCAGCTCCTCGCCGAACTCGCGGTAGACCGTATTGGCCATGTTGCGGTTGAAGGGCGAGCGCAGCTCGAGGCCGACCGGCTGGTAGGAGCCTGCCGGGATGACGTGCAGGGCGCCGATGCCCTCGGCCACGCGACCCGAACGGTGGTGCATGAGGATATAGTTCTGCTTGGTGCCGTCCTCCAGCTCGACGTTATAGAGCAGGGTGGCCGTATTGATGCCGATACCGGCAAAACGGTTGCTCAGGTCGAGAATATCGGCCTGACGGGCGCGGTTGGGCAGGCCGCAGGGACCGCGCAGATCAAAGGGCGGCTTGGCGCGCCGGATCCTGCGGGCATAGGCCATTTCATAGACCAGATATTCACAGGTGTTGAGAAAATCGAAATAGCCGCCGTTTTTTACAGAAATGGCCAGATTTCCGCTGTTGATGTCGCCGCTCCAGCCTTCGAGAGCAAAAAGCTTGCCGTTGAAGAGCAGGCTGTGGCTACCGAGGAAGTCTTTCTTGTTGGCGGCATAGCCCTCTTTGGGATAGGGCAGGAACCATGTAAAGGGCGGGGGCGCATCCCACTTGGTATCGGTGATGTCGACCGCCACGCGGTTGAGGTGCATGAAGTTGTCGTTGTCGGCCGCCTGCACCCACTGCCGGGGATAGATCAGATCGCGCACGACCACATCGCCGCGCAGCACAGCGTCGGCATAATAATTGTAATAAATATCGAGGCAGTCTTCGGCATACTCTCCCCTGTCTTCGGGGGAAAAATCGCTGGTCATGCCGAAGTTGCGGACGCGCTTTTCACGCCAGGCTTCGCGCATCTCCGACCAGGTGATCAGGCCGCCGGCCACCGGCATGAGTACATTGCCGATGACGTCCAGCACTTCGATGATGGGTTCGAAAAATCCACCGTAGGGCATGGTGCAGCCCTCCCTTCCCGTCGAGCTTTGTCGTTATTCTGTTATTATACCTTTTTTATCGCCGTGCTGACAAGGGTTTTATAAGAAATCAGCGCAGGCGTTGGAGCCTTCCGGCTATGCCCGATAGGACATATCCCAGAAATCGGCTTCGTATTGGCTGGATCTTCTGAACAGATCACCCAGCCGTGCAAGCTCCTGTGCATCGGCCTGCTGCAGACGCTGCTCGGTAAAGGCCGCCCAGCTGCGGCAATCGTCCGCATAGGCTTCCGATGTATAGCCCTCGATAAAGGGCCAGTAGCGGCTTTCGCGGATAGCGGGATACCGTTCGGTCAGCCGTGCAAACAGCCAGGCATAGCTGAACATACAGGGCAGAATGGCCATAAGGATCTCAATGACCCCATGCTGCTCGGCCATCTCCAGCATAAAGTCGCAATAGGCGCGGTTTTCGGGGCAAAAGTCCATACGATCGACCGCCGCACTGTCCAGTCCGGCCTCCTGCAGGCAACGCAGACGGAAGGTGCTCTCGTCGCTCTGCACGAAGGACAGGATGGAATAATAGGCACGGATCTCCTCCATGGTGGAGGAGCGGTACATCGCCATGGCAAAAACACGGGCGTATTCCCTTAGATAAAGGGTATCCTGAATGAGATAATGCAGAAAACGATCGTCACTAAGTGTTCCATCAGCCAGACCTGTGATAAAAGGATGGGTCAGATACCCTTCCCACAGGTCCATAGAGCCGTGGATGATACTTTCCAACTTGGGGAACATCCTATCTCTCCTTCTATTGTTTTTTAAAAAGACAGCAGCTTTTCCCAGTCTTCCAGCGAATCGAGGGCCAGATCGGCATATCTGCAGACCTCGGCCCAATCCATGCTGGCATCGGGAACGGCGACGGTGAAAAAGCCGGCGGCCTTTGCCGTCTCCAGCGCATGGGGCGCATCCTCGACCACGGCGACCTCCGCAGGCGCCAATCCCAGCTCGCGGGCGGCCAGCAGAAAGACGTCGGGATGCCGCTTGCCGCGGCCGGCCTGGGTGCAGGTATAAATGCCGTCGAAGCAGTCCATGACCCCCAGACGGGTGAAGGCCGGATCGCTGTGGCAGCGCTCGCTGGCCGTGGCCAGGGCGACCTTGATGCCCTTTGCCTTAAGGCCGCGCAGCGCCTCCGGCGCACCCGGCTTGGCCTCGATGACCTCGGCATAGGTATCGATCAGAAAATCGCTGACGGCGTCGTTGACCTGCCGGGGGGTCATGTGAGGAAAATAGCGTTCCTGCAGATAGCGGCCGCCCTCGTCGATGGAGGCGGTGGCCAGACGCTCGTCGAGCCCCTCTTCCGGCTCCATGCCGTGGGCCAGCACGAACCGCGAGCTGCAGTCGCGCCAGAAGGGCATGGAATCGAGCAGCGTGCCGTCCATATCAAAAATCACACCTTTGATCATGGGTGTTCACTTCCTTTGCTTCAGATGGCTTCATTATACCACATCGCAGCACCCCTGGCTACCGCTGCCACATATGATCGAGAGGGCCCGAACCGCGGCCCAGATCGAGCATGGCCCGCAGGGCACCCGAGATATAGGCCTTGGCATAGCGGACGGCCTCTTCGAGGGGTTCTCCGCTGCCCAGACCGCAGGCGATGGCCGACGAAAGGGTGCAGCCGGTGCCGTGGGTGTTGGGATTGTCGATGCGCTCTCCCCTGATCCACAGGCTGTGGGCATCGGTATAAAGCAGGTCGTTGGCCGTGTGGACATTGTGGCCGCCCTTGAGCAGCACAGCGCAGCCGGTGGTTTCAAAAATGGATCGTGCCGCCCGCTCCATATCCTCTGCCCCGTGGATGGCGCGGCCCCACAGCACCTCGGCTTCGGGGATGTTGGGGGTGATCAGCTCGGCCATGGGCATCAGGCGGGTGACCAGTGCATCGATCGCATCGGCCTGCAGCAGGGCGCTGCCGCTGGTGGAGACCATAACGGGATCGACCACCACATGGGCCGCCCGATGATGGTGCAGACGATCGGCAATGGCCTCGATGATGTCGGCACGGGAGACCATGCCGATCTTGACGGCGTCGGGGCGGATATCTTCAAATACACAGTCGATCTGTCTGGCCACAAAATCGGGATCGACATCCCGTACGCCGTAAACGCCGGTGGTGTTCTGGGCGGTCAGGGCGGTGATGACGCTCATGCCGTAGGCCCCGTGGGCGGCGATGGTCTTGAGGTCGGCCTGGATGCCGGCGCCGCCGCTGCAGTCGGAACCGGCGATGGTCAGGATCTTTACCATGGCTTATGCCTCCCTCTGTCCATCGCAGATGCCGTCCAGCAGGCTGCGCAGCTCCCCTGCCGCCTTTTGGATATCGGGGGCGGCAAAGATGGCCGATACCACGGCCGCACCTGCAATACCGGTGCCGTTCAGCAGATGGAGGTTATGGGCGCCGATGCCGCCGATGGCCACGGTGGGCAGATCGACAGCTTCACAGATCTCCCGCAGCATCTCAAAAGACACCGCCTCGGCATCGAGCTTGGTGGAGGTGGGAAACATGGTGCCGACGCCCAGGCAGTCGGCCCCCTGTGCACGGGCCTCCAGCGCCTCCTGCAGATCATGGGCCGACACGCCGATGATCTTATCGGGCCCCAGGATCTCGCGCGCTCTGGCCGCCGCCATATCGCTCTGCCCCACATGCACGCCGTCGGCGCCGCACTCGAGGGCGATCTGCACATCGTCGTTGATGACAAAGGGGACGCCGTGTTTTCTGCAAACAGCCCCTACCTCCAGCGCCAGCTGCAGGAAGGCATCGTGATCGAGCGCCTTCTCGCGCAGCTGTACAAAGGTCGCGCCGCCCAGAATGGCTGCTTCGACGGCCTGGGGCAGGGTCTCCCCTGCCTTGAGCCAGCTGCGGTCGGTGACGGCATAGAGGCGCATGGCCTGTGCCAGTGCGGCTTTATCGAGCTTCATAGCGTGCCTCCTCTGCCAGCACAGCGTCGGTCAGCTTATAGACTTCGTCGATCAGCAGATTGCGGAAGGTGGAGTTGCCGCCCTCCAGCGCCTGCAGTCTGGCATAGGCGCGCTCGCCGGCAATGCCCATGGCGCAGAGACACTGGGCGCAGGCCTCCAATGCATCGCCGCCGGTGCAGATGGCCGCCGTCATGTAGGCCGACAGCATGCAGCCGCTGCCCGTAATGCTGGCCATCATGGGATGGCCGTTGCGGACGACATAGGCCTTTTCGGCATTGGCGGCAATGTCGATGGCGCCGGTGATGACGATGACGGCGCCGGTCTTTTCAGCCAGCGCCTTGGCCCATGCGATGACCTGATCGAGGTTCTCGTCGGTGACCTTATCGGCGTCGTTGGCGTCGACGCCCCTTGTGGTGGACGAACCGAGGGCAAGGGTCTTGATCTCGGAAATGTTGCCGCGGACGACGGTGGGCTGCACCTCTTCGAGGATGCGTACGGCCGTGTCGGTGCGCAGTTTGGTCGCACCGGCGCCGACGGGATCGAGCAGCACGGGATGGCCCAGCGCCTTTGCGGCCTTGCCGGCCTCCAGCATGGCCGGAATGGTGCGGCTGTTGAGGGTGCCGATGTTGATGTCGAGGCCGCTGCAG
>JAFQKM010000144.1 GCA_017396925.1 Clostridia bacterium | reverse complement strand
GGTCAGATCTACCGTCCGCCTACCGAGGCTGAAACACCCATGCTGGAGGTCACTTCGGGATGTTCCCACAATAAGTGTGCCTTCTGCGATATGTACCGCAATTCGCCCTTCTGTGTGGCGCCCCTCTGGCAGGTCGAGCAGGATCTGCAGGAGCTGGCCCAGTCGGGGCAGGTGCAGGACCGCATCTATCTGACCGGCGGCGACCCTTTTATCCTGTCGGCCGACAAGCTGCTGGCCCTGGCCAGGCTGATCCGTCAGTATCTGCCGCAGGTCAAGACGCTGACCTGTTATTGCTCGATCCGCGATCTGATGGGCAAGACCGATGCAGAGCTGCGCGCCCTGCGTGCGGCCGGCTATAACCATCTGTTTGTCGGATTGGAGACCGGTTATCCACCGGCTGTGGAAATGATCAACAAGGGCCATACCCTTGAAGAGGCTCATCTGCATCTGGGACGCATCCTCGATGCCGGTTTTGACTATGCGGCCCTGCTCATGGGCGGCATTGCCGGACGGGGCAAAGGTGTTGAAAATGCCAAAGCCACGGCGGCGCTGATCAATGCCCATAAGCCCTGTGAGGTATCGTGGATCTCGACTTCGGTCAATCCCGGTACCGAGCTGGAGCGCCTGCGTGACGCAGGGGAATATGTATCGCCCACCGAACGCGAGCTGCTGGAAGAAGAGATCGCCTTCCTCGAGGCCCTCGACATGGAGGAGGACTGCTGGTTTTTCGGCACCCATCCCCAGAATGCCGTGGCTGTGGAGGGTTTCTTCCGTGATAAGGCCGAGATGATCGCCGCCATCCGCACCGAGCTTGCAGAAATCGGGGATGACATCCTCAACAGCGTCCTCAAACGCGGCAGTATGTAAGAAGATAGAAGAAAAGACCACCCGATCGGGTGGTCTTTTTTTGTTTCCAACCGTCGGTTGGATGAATCCAACCAACGGGTTGTTGCCGGCCGGAAGCTGCATGGATATAATAGAAGCATCAGATCAAGGAGGTGCATAATGGGAATTATAGATATGAGTATGGTCATTGCAAATCTGCGCAGGGAAAAAGGTATGACGCAGGAAGAACTGGCACAGGCCATGGGCGTGACCAATCAGGCGGTGTCCAAATGGGAAAGCGCACAGAATTGTCCGGATATTCAACTGCTGCCGCAGCTGGCCGATCTGTTCGGTGTGACGATCGATCGTCTGTTTGGCCGTGCGGCGGCTGAAAGACCAACTGTTGTTGGACTGCCTTGGGAAGATGACAACATACTACGTGCGGTTGCATATGTGGGACATACGCTGTATACAAAAGAAACGGTGGCTGCACATCCATTGATAGCGGAACAGATGAAAGCTGTACAGCTGGTATACAATGGGGAAGCAGTCCGTGTGGAAAGTACATTTGATGTTTTAGTCAATGGCAATGTGCAGGAAAGTGTGTCCGCCGGAAAGACGGTCACCTGCAAAGATGTCGGCGATAAGGTGTCGGCCGGCAGTAAGGTTGAGTGTGGTAATGTCTGCGGAAATGTAACAGCTGGTGGAAGTGTACATTGTGTCAGCGTCAACGGCAACATATCGGCCGGCGGCAAGGTCGAATGTATCGGAGATATCCATGGGCATGTCAAAACACCGGGCAAAGTCGTCTGCAGCGCTGTACGAAATGAAAAATAAATACAAAAAATCCCCGGACATGTGTCCGGGGATTTTTATCCTTATGGGAAATTGGCTCGGGAAACCGGCGAAGCGTTTCGAGGGTCAGATATTTACATATTCTTTTCTTCCAGCAGCTTGTACTTAACGTCCCACAGCTTCTGGGAGAGGTCGACATAATAGGGATGGGGGTTCTCGAAGCGGGTGACTTCGCCCCACAGGCGGTAGGTGGTGTCCTTGCAGTACTCGCGGATGTCGTAGAGGTCGCGGGGCTGGTAGACGCATTCGCCCTTGTTGAAGATCTGCACCAGCAGCTCTTCGGCCCTGAAGTTCTCCACAGTCTGCTTCTTCCATGTGTAGACGGGGTCGAAGATGGTGTAGGGCTGGGTATCGTCGATGACCTCGTCGTGGAGGGTGATGACGTCGGCGATGTAATGGCCGTCGCGGCGGCTGGACAGACGCCACAGCTTCTTGAAGTGGGGTGTGGTGATCTTGCCGACGTTTTCGGAGATCTTGATCTTGGGGATGATCTCGCCGTCTTCGCCCTCAATGGCGACCAGCTTGTAAACACCGCCGAAGACCGGCTCGCTGCGGGAGGTGATCAGACGCTCGCCGACGCCGAAGGAGTTGATCTTGGCGCCCTGATTGAGCAGGTCACGGATGAGGAACTCGTCCATCGAGTTGGATACGACGATGCCGCAGTCGGCCATGCCCTTGGCATCGAGGGTCTCGCGGATGCGCTTGGACAGGTAGGCGATGTCGCCCGAGTCGATGCGGACGCCCTTGAGGCGCTTGCCCATGGGCTCGAGGACCTCGCGGGCGCAGCGGATGGCGTTGGGCAGGCCCGACTTGAGGACATTGTAGGTGTCGATCAGCAGGGTGCAGTTGTCGGGATAGGTCTCGGCATAGGCCTTGAAGGCCGAGAACTCGTCGGGGAACATCTGGACCCAGCTGTGGGCCATGGTGCCCATGGCCGGTGTGCCGTAGAGCTGATCGGACAGAACGCAGGCAGTACCGACCACACCGCCGATGTAGGCGGCACGGGCACCGAGAACGGCGCCGTCGGCACCCTGTGCGCGGCGGGAGCCGAACTCCATGATGGCACGGCCGTTGGCGGCGCGGACCATACGGTTGGCCTTGGTGGCGATCAGGCTCTGGTGGTTGATGGTCAGCAGGACCATGGTCTCGATGAACTGGGCCTGCATAACGGGGCCGCGGACGACGACCAGCGGCTCACCGGGGAAGATGGGCGTGCCTTCGGGAACGGCCCATACATCACATTCAAACTTGAAGTTTTCGATGTATTCCAGAAACTCTTCGCAGAAGCAGCCCTTGGAGCGCAGATAGGCGATATCGTCCTTGTCGAACTTGAGGTTCTTCAGATAGTCGACCAGCTGCTCGACGCCGGCCATGATGGCATAGCCGCCGCCGTCGGGGATCTTACGGAAGAACATATCGAAATAAGCGGTGGTGTCGGCAATGCCGGCCTTGAGATAGCCGTTGGCCATGGTGAACTCGTAGAAGTCGGTCAGCATGGACAGGTTGTTGTGCAGACGCATGATGATTCACTCTTTTCTGATGATGATTTGTGTGGTGCGGGGCGGGTAGGGGGTGGTTTGCGTCAACGCGCCGTAGGGGCGGCCATTGGCCGTCCGTCCCCACCATTGGTGCCGATTTTGCGGACGAGCGATGCTCGCCCCTACAGTGCCAAACGCAGGTGGGTCGCAGATGCGGACCGTCCGGGAGGCCGGTCCCTACGGTGCCAAACGCAGGCGGGGCCGGTCAGGCTTACAGCTCGATCTTGCCTTCCTTGAGGATGCGGGTGGGGAAGAGATCCTGCTCCTGCATCATCTCGAGGATGTGGCCGCCCTTGTTGTAGTTGTCGACGGCATGATAATGGTAGGCGAAGCGGCGCTGAACTTCGGTGATATAGCCGCGCTCGAGGGCCTCTTCGATGATCTGCTCGGTCTCTTCGGGGGTATAGGTGGTCAGCAGGCCGCGGCGGATCTTTTCGATCATGGCCTCGCGGGGCTCGGGACGGGTGGGGAAGGGCAGATGGATGCCTTCATACTTGAGGTCGTAGGCACGGGTGAGGTCTTCGGCGTCCAGCTGAGGATACTTGCCCTCAAAGACCATGTATTCATGCTCCAGCTTGCGGCGCTTGGCCGGCAGGTCCTTGGCATAGCCCATGGTCAGCAGGCACATGGGATAGGTCTTGGGGGGCAGGTTATACATCTTGGCGATCTCGGCGCCCGAATGCATGGTGGTGCCGATGAAGCAGGAGCCGATGCCCAGCAGGTGGGCAGCCGTCTCGGCGCTCTGGGCGACGCACATGACGTCTTCCAGGCCGGTGGCAAAGTGCATGAAGCTGTCGTGGCAGTTGAAGGGGGCCTTGCGCTCCTTGGCATAGACGCTCAGCTTGTGCCAGTCGAGCAGGAAGATCAGGTTGACGGGGGCCTTGCCGATGAAGGGCTGGTTGGTGCACAGCACGCCCAGCTGCTTGTTGCGCTCGGGGTCGCGCTCGACGATGATGGTGACCGGCTGCAGATTACCGGCGGTGGCGGCGGCCAGCGCGGCCTTGAGGATCTCGTCCAGATCCTCCTGAGGGATGGGCTTGTCGGCAAAATTGCGGACCGACTGGCGATCCTGCATGTGGCGGATGGCTTCCAGGGCGATGTTTCTGTCGATGGACATATATTTGCTCCTTTCGATATGATGATCGGATCTTATGCCTGCATTTCGGCTCTGAGGGCGGCGAAGGCGGCTTCGATGGCGGCGATGGCTTCGGGATCGGAGGTGGCCAGCTGGCCCTGGGCCATGACGGGGCTGCCGCCGCCCTTGCCTTCATACTTGGCCAGCAGATCCTTGAGGGCTGCGCCCAGATCGGGGGTCTTGCCGCCCTTGGGGCGCATGAGGATGAGGGCGGTCTCCCCTTCGCCGACCAGGGCAAAGAGGACGACGGCCTTGTGGACCTTGACCAGCTTGTCGCCGATGTTCTTAAAGTGCTTGGCGTTGTAGTGGCCCTCGATGATGCGGGCCAGGAAGGGGGTGTCGCCGATCTCCTCGCAGGCCAGATGATAGCGCTCGAGGTCGGCTTCTTCCAGATGGGCGGCTGCGGCCAGGGCGCGGGCCTCGGCGGCGCGGAGCAGCAGGGCGGTGTTCTGTGCCGTTTCGGGCAGGGCCTCGGTCATTTCCACACCCAGGGCCTGCTGGGCGGCGATCAGACGGGCGGTGCG
>JAFQKM010000143.1 GCA_017396925.1 Clostridia bacterium | reverse complement strand
CGTACTTGGTGAAGACCTTTGCCTTCTTGGCGTCTGCAGCGCCCTTTGTCTTCTGAATATTATGCCATTTGGAATGTCCCGACATAATAAAGCCTCCTATACAGTAAAAAATTTTAAAAAATCAAATGGGTTCACAAAAAGTGACAGTTTATTATAGCACAGATTTATTTCGGCTTCAATATCCCACGCATGATTTTTCGGCCGTATAATTGCCCTTTCTGACGCCCATACTGACTATGCAATCTTTTTCAAAGGAGAACATCCATGAGCAAGAACAACAAGAAGAAGAGCCAGAAGGAACACAACGAGAACCATGTTTACGGCGAAGGCGTTCAGGCTCCCGGCCGCCAGAGCATGCCTCTGCCAGACGGCAGACACAACACCCCCAAGGTCAATCATCCCAAGTGAGCCCCGGTCACCCTTCCGGGTGACCTACATATTTTTGACAATGCTGCCGCAGTACTGTATAATAAAAATATCTTATTTTACAGAAACAGGAGCGTGTGCAAATGTATAATTTCGATTACCACATTCCCACCAAGATCTTCTTCGGCGAAGGCCAGATCGTCAAGCTGCCTGCCGAGATCAAGGCTGTGGCCGGCAAGGTCCTGCTGGTCTATGGCGGCGGCAGCATCAAGCGCAACGGTATCTATGATACCCTGATGCCCCTGCTGAAGGAAGCCGGCCTGGAGGTCTTTGAGCTGTCGGGCGTCGAGCCCAATCCCCGTGTCACCACCGTTGCCAGGGGCGCACAGATGTGTAAGGAACATGGCATCGAGGCCGTACTGGCCGTCGGCGGCGGTTCGACCATCGACTGCACCAAGGTCATAGCCGCTGCTTCCTTCTATGACGGCGATCCCTGGGATCTGGTCATCCGCAAGGCCCCTGTGACCAATGCCCTGCCCGTCTTTACCGTTCTGACCGCTTCGGCCACCGGCTCGGAAATGAACGCCGGCGCCGTCATCTCCAATATAGAGACCAACGACAAGCTGGGCCTGAGCCATCCGGCCATGCTGCCCCGTGCTTCGGTCCTCGATCCCACCTATACCTACACCACCAACAAGCATCAGACCGCTGCCGGCACTGCCGACATCATGAGCCATACCCTCGAGAACTACTTCTCCAAGGCCGACGACTTCTATCTGCTGGACGGCATGGCCGAAGCCATGCTTAAGACCTGCATCAAGTACGGTCCCATGGCCCTCAAGGAGCCCGAAAACTACGAGGCCCGCGCCAACCTGATGTGGACCTCTTCCCTGGCCATCAACGGCAGCGTCCGCTGGGGCAAGGCCGATGCATGGAGCGTCCATTCCATGGAGCACCAGCTGAGCGCCTACTACGACATCACCCATGGCGACGGTCTGGCCATCCTGACCCCCGCATGGATGCACCACATCCTGTCGGAAGCCACCCTCGACCGCTTTGTCAAGTATGGTGTCAATGTCTGGGGCATCGATCCTGCCCTCGACAAGTGGGAGATCGCCGAGCGCTCGATCCTCATGACCCAGGATTATTTCGTCAACCGTCTGGGCATCCCTGCCACCCTGCGCGAAGTCGGCATCGGTGAAGAGCATCTGCAGATCATGGCCGAAAAGGCCTCTACCCCCGCGCTGCAGAAGGATGTCTATGTACCGCTGTTCCCCGAAGACGTTCTGGCTATCTATAAGCGCTGCTTAGGCTAAGGTCTGCATCAACGGCGCTTCTGCGCTGCGCGCCGGCAGAATGGCGCGTCGATTTCGGAAGGCTTAGCCGACCGAAATCTATCCAATCTGAAGGGGGCCCTGCAAAATGCAATCATTTTGCGGGGAGAACTACGTTCCTCTGTTCCCCGAAGACGTTTTGGCCATCTATAAGCGCTGCTTAGGCTAAATCACCTATAAAATCGAAGAACCCCGGAGGATTTCCTCCGGGGTTCTTCTTCTCTCTCTTCAAATATCTGATCTCCAAAAGGAGCGATATCGCAGCCTTATTTAACAGCTTCCTTGCTCTTGATCATGGCACCGATACCGCCGCCGATGATGGCGGGCAGCAGCCAGAAGAAGCCGAACTGGCTGAGGGGCAGCTTATAGACGATGCTGCAGCCGGCAACACCATAGTCGGCCAGAACGCCGATGGCGCAGACGATCAATGTAGCAATGGCTGCACCGCGGCAGACATTGTCGTTTCTGATCTGCTTCTCGAAGAAGGACAGCACGATCTGGGTCAGCAACACAGGATAGACCAGGTTGAGCAGCGGTGTGGCAAAAGCGATCATGACGCTGATACCGACATTACTGATAACAAAGCCAAAGAGGCACATCAGCAGGACCAGCGTACCATACTTGATGCGGTTGTTGGTGACTTCGGCAAAGAAGTCGGACGATGCCGAAACCAGACCGATGGATGTGGTCAGGCAGGCGAACAGAACGATCAGCGCCAGCAGGACAACGCCGAAGTTGCCCAGAATGCTCTTGGTGATAAAGACGACCAGCGCGGTCTGGTTGAGGCCGACGGTTGCATCGATCAGAGAAGTTGTGGCGCCCAGATATGCCAGGCCGCAATAGACGACAAACAGGCCGATGACAGCAACAACGCTTGCCTTGGAAATAACAGCAAAACGGTTCTTGTTGCTCTCATAGCCCTTCTGTGCGGCATTGCCGACAACGATCAGGGTGACGGCCAGCGCACCGAGAACGTCCATGGTCTGATAACCGGCCAGAATGCCTTCACGGGCCACGCTGTCGACGGTGGCTACATCCGAGATCTCGCCGATGGGATTGATAATACCCATAATGACCAGAACGGCCAGTGTGACCAGCAGCGCAGGGGTCAAGAACTTACCGATGATATCGACGACCGCCGAGGGACGGATGGTCAGCGCGTAGGTGACGCCGAAGAAAATTGCGGCAAACAGCCAGGAACTGCACTCGGGGAACAGGGGCTGGATGCCCATCTCGAAGGTGGTTGCGCAGGTACGGGGGATGCAGAGGATGGGACCGACGGTGGCGATCGACAGGATGGCCAGCAGCTTGGAGGGGATCTTGCCCAGACGGTTGGTCATCGACCAGATGGTACCGTCTTTGCGGATCATGGCCAGTACGGTCATCATCGCCAGACCGGCATCGGCCAGAATGAAGCATACAAAGCCGTAGAACCACTGATTGCCGGACATTCGGCCCAGGAAGGGCGGGAAAATCAAGTTGCCGGCGCCGAAAAACATGGCGAACATGGCAAAACCAATGACCAATACATCGCCAAAGGTTACTTTCTTATCTTGCATAGTATTCCTCCCAACAATATGACTAATATAATATTATATTGCGCACGCCCGTTTTGGCAAATTGCACAATTTTAATAGGAATAGATTTTTTGTAAACTTTATTTATTTACAGTAGACTTTTTGCCTTTATCGTGTTATAATTCTACCATAAAAAATAAAATATCTGTTCTTTATCCAAATAAAGTCTATTTATTAGAAACTTTTACTCGTTAACAGATTTTTAACGCCGAAAAATATATCCCAGCGAAACTTGGAGGTCATTTTTATGAAAGAAGTCAGTCTGCACGTCGGCAGCCGTATCCGCCTCTACCGTAAGGCCAAGAAGCTGACCCTGCTCGCCCTCTCCCAGAAGATCCACAAAAGCAAAGCTACCCTGTCGAAGTATGAGACCGGCGACATTACCATTGATATCGAGACTCTGTTTGATATTGCCGAAGTTCTGGGCATCAAAGTTCAGCAGCTGCTGGACTATAATCCTCCCGGAAAGGCCGTCGATCTGGTACGGCCCGCCGGCAGCTTCTTCCCCCAGCGCCGTGTCTATGTCTATTTTTATGACGGCCG
>JAFQKM010000142.1 GCA_017396925.1 Clostridia bacterium | reverse complement strand
TCGTTCTTAACGCCGTTGGAAGCAAACTCGCCCTTGATTCTCCAGCCGGGGCCGCCCGAGCCTGTGCCGGTGGGGTCGCCGCCCTGAACCATGAAGTCGCGGATGCAGCGATGGAACTTGATGTCCTTGTAGAAGCCGCTGTCGACCAGCTTGACAAAGTTTTCAACGGTGATGGGGGCAATGTCGGGATAGAGCTCGATGCGGATCGCCTGCTCGTCGGTCATGCCGCGGAGCTTGAGGACTGCCTTGATGACGTTTTTCTTGGCCATGATGGTATATCTCCTTCTGTTTTAATATGCATTCTGTGCCGAAAAGGCAATATACAGTATACCACAGATTGTGGAATACTTTCAACTAATTATAGAAGCGGATCTGATTGATGGGGGTGGTCCATTCGCCGATGGGCAGGGTGGTGAAGCGATTGTCCTGCATGAAGCGCAGCAGGGTATAGATGCTGTCGCGGGCAGCCTCGGTGGGATGGAGCAGCAGGGTAGAGGTCGCCGGGGCGTTCTGCAGCAGATTTCTGCCGTTGACCTGGGTGGTGTAGGCCGTGCGGTCGGCCGAGCCGGGATCGAGGGTGCCGTCCCAGATGCGGTAGCCGGCGGCGGCCAGCGCATCCCGCTGGGCGGCGGACAGGGCCTTGCTGCCCTCCCGGATGCAGACCAGACGGGTCTTGCGGAAGATCATCGACGAGAGCAGGGCATTGAGGCTTTCGGCCTCGCCCACCGGATCGGCGGCCGAGACATAGAGGCCGAGGCTGTGGCCGCTGCATACCAGCCTGCGCAGCAGGTCGCCCTGTTGGGGCAGACCTTCATCGGTCAGAAAGAAGGTGGCGCGGGCGCTGCGGCTGTCGAGGGCGGTCAGCAGGCTGGCCGACAGATCGCCGAGGGGGCCGCAGATCATGGGATAGACCGTGCGGGGGCGGATCTCTTCGTCGGGTTGGTCGGGCGTTTCGGGGACGACCGGGGTGACCGGGACCGAAGGCTCGGGCTCGGCAGCATAATAGTCGTCGTGCAGCTTCTTCATGGCATCGCGGTTGGCCACGGCCAGATCGCCGTCGCTGTATTGCGACATGATGCTGTTGATGCGGATGACCGGGCCGTAGTCGCAGCTGTACTGGCTGTAGACCACACCGAAGAAGCGGCAGATGAACTCGATGGGGACATAGAGGACGCCGCCGCGGATCTCGGCCAGATAGGAATAGATCTGGCCGTCCTGATCGTAGGTGATGCTGTTGCCGACGTCGAAGATCAGCGAGCCGTCGGAGGTATAGACTTTTAAGATGCGGATATCTTCATCGTAGAAATACTTGATCGGCTTGATGCGGATCAGGTAGCGATAGGAGATATACATGCTGTTGTTGATCCGGACCGGCATATTGCTGGCCGTCATGCTCTTGATCAGCGTATCGTTGATGAAGAGATAGACCAGGTCGCTCTTGGCGTGGGCCTCGAGGCCGAAGGCAAATACGCCGCCCAGTATCAGCAGGGCCAGCAGGCCGCAGAGGATGCGTCGGGATCGCATAAGCAAGGGGATATCCCTCCTTTTCCGGATGGTGGGAGCGGCCTATTCGCCCTTCTGATAGGCGCCGGCCGGCAGAACGCCAGAAAGCTCGAACAGAACGGGGTCGCGGCCGCCGTACCAGTCGAGCACAAGGGACGAGAAGGGCTTGTCGCCGGTATCGGGGACGATGGGGAGGTTGGCACGGCAGAGCCAGCCGCTGTCGCCGGTGGTGGTGCTGACCATATTGCCGCCCACAGCGCGCAGCAGGATGGAGGCGACCTCCAGCTCGAGATCCTGACCATAGACCGGCACGCCGCCGGGGCCCAGCAGAGGATCGCGCGCAGGGCCTGCGGCCTGCAGCCGGAGGATCAGCTGATCGCCGCTGCGGGAGACGCCGAACTGCATACGGGCACGGGGCAGGGTATTGCGATGGATGGCATAGGCCAGCAGATTGAGCACGGCGCGGCGGATATTGAGCTCGTCGTAGACGCAGGGGAGGCTGTCGACCTCCAGCTCGATGCCG
Organism: Clostridia bacterium; assembly: GCA_017396925.1. Lineage (GTDB taxonomy): Bacteria > Bacillota > Clostridia > Oscillospirales > Butyricicoccaceae > RGIG1902. The sequence goes on along the minus strand of JAFQKM010000142.1, from coordinate 3,437 downwards.
AGATCATGGTAGGGGGCCAGCACTTCAGCCGTGTGGCGCAGCAGATCGGCCAGGAATACGGCCAGATCGCCGGGACGGGCCAGCTTGGGCGGGCCGTCGATGCCAAAGTCGGCCTTGAGGGGGGCGTTGCGGGCAATGCGCAGCAGATTCCAGAGGCTTTTCTCGGCAGCGCTGCGGGCCTGGCTGCAGGCCTCTGTATGCTCGCCGCTCAGGCGCTCGATGGCAATAGAAAGTTCGCCGACGAGCTCGGCGATCTGAATGCCCATATAGCGTACCAACAGACGATTTTCGCCCTCGTCGCGCAGGTCGCGCAGCAGCTTGAAGACCAGCATGATATTGCCCTCTTCGGTCAGCCGGGCGCCGCAGGTGAAGAAGCAGCGGCAGAGCTCGCAGTCGACCGTCAGGATATCTTCAAGCGTGACTTCGGTGAGCAGACGGACGACCGCAGCCTCGTCCATCAGGTCGTTGAGGTTGCGGCCCGAAGGATTGGCGCCCAGAATATCGACCAGTGCGGGGCCGACCTGCAGAATACGGCCGCTGCGGGAGAGCACCATATAGGGTTCGCCGGGCGCCAGAACGTCCAGAAGGGTGGGTTCAAACATAAAAGAATATCGCCTTTCATGGGGTAGAGATTTTTGAAGGGGGAAAAACCTGCAAAGCAGGTCATTTATATTGTATACGATAGTGGCTTTTTTTACAAATTCTTTTTCTTTTTTGCCTTTTTTGATTTCATGGCTTGTTTATATCGGGGTTTTCGTTTATAATGAAAATAGCGTAATTGTAAACGCAGCGTAAAATGTCTATGAAAAAAAGAACATCTTGGAGGTTTCCCACCATGTCTGTCAAAGTCGCAATCAACGGTTTTGGCCGTATCGGCCGTCTGGCTCTGAGAGCCGGCCTGGAAATGGAAGAGCTGGAGTTCGTTGGCATCAACCATCCCGGTCGTGCCCCCGAGCTCATGGCTTACATGTTCAAGTATGACTCCGCACAGGGCGTTTTCCCCGGCGAAGTCACCAGCGATGAAAACTCGATCACCATCAACGGCAAGCGTATTCCCATCTTTGCCTGCAAGGAACCCAAGGACATTCCCTGGGGCGAGATCGGCGCCGAGTACGTTATCGAATCCACCGGTAAGTTCCTGACCAAGGAGACCGCACAGGGCCACATCGAGGCCGGTGCCAAGAAGGTCATCCTGTCTGCTCCTTCCAAGGACGATACCCCCATGTTCGTTATGGGCGTTAACCATATGAACTACAGCAGCGATATCGATATCGTCTCCAACGCTTCCTGCACAACCAACTGCCTGGCTCCCGTCGCCAAGGTCCTGAACGATGCTTTCGGCATCGAGTCCGGCCTGATGTCCACCGTCCACTCGATCACTTCTTCCCAGAAGACCGTCGACGGTTACTCCAACAAGAACTGGCGCCTGGGCCGCGCTTCCTCCGCCAACATCATCCCCTCCACAACCGGCGCCGCCAAGGCTGTCGGCAAGGTCATTCCCGAACTGAAGGGCAAGCTGACCGGTATGGCATACAGAGTTCCCACCGTTGACGGTTCGGTCGTCGACCTGACAGTCAATCTGAAGAACCCCGCTACATACGAGGAGATCTGCGCCGCCGTCAAGAAGGCTGCAGAGGGCGAGATGAAGGGTCTGCTGCAGTATACAGAGGATCAGATCGTTTCCTCCGACGTTGTTGGCAATCCCCACGGTTCCGTCTTCGATGCCAAGGCCGGTATCGCCCTGACCGACAAGTTCGTCAAGGTCGTTTCCTGGTATGACAACGAATACGGCTACACCAACATGCTGCTCAAGCTGGTCTGCCACATGGCTTCCGTTGACCACAAGTAAGCGAAATCTTTCATAGCACGCACAGGTCCCCCTGGAAAGCTCGGGGGACCTTTTTCTAAAGTTTGCCCGGGAAACAGGGTTGATTTTTGCGAAAAAACCTTGTGGAAAAATTTTTTGAAAAAATTAAAAAAAGTGCTTGCAATTTGGAAAGACATGTACTATAATAACTCTTGTCGCTGAACGGGTGACGAACAGACGGGCCCTTAGCTCAGTTGGTTAGAGCATCCGGCTCATAACCGGACGGTCCCGGGTTCGAATCCCCGAGGGCCCACCAACCCTTAACAGCCGGCTCGAAAACAGAATAGCAATATGTGGAGCAGTATCGAAGTGGCCGTAACGAGCACGATTGGAAATCGTGTGTACGTGATGAGCGTACCGAGGGTTCGAATCCCTCCTGCTCCGCCACATGAGGACTCTGGCAATAGCCGGGGTCTTCTTTTTTGCGCTCAGCTGGGAGTGCCAGAGTCCGACAACGCCTGCGGCGTTGATTTCCGGCCATTCATTGCCGGAAATCTATCCAATAAAAGGGGCCCCCATAAAATCCGGAGATTTTATGGGGATCCCTATGGCAATAGCCGGGGTCTTCTTTTTTTGTTTGGAAAAACTGTATGGATAAAAAATCCCCCTTCCGCTCTCCGAGGGGACATAAAATAAGCTGTGCGCCTGTGTCAAACAGGCGTAGGGGCGAGCATTGCTCGTCCGCAATGATGGGGCCCCGTCAGACGGACGGCCGACCTGTGCCCTGTGGGTATGGCCGCCCCTACAATGGCCTGGGGGTATGCAAGGGAAGGCAGCACGTGCGCGGCCATTGACTTTTTCCTGTGGGTTGGCTAAACTCATAGGTAGAAACCCGTTTTGGGAGGTATTGTTATGACACGCTTTATCATTCTGCGCCACGGCCTGAGCGAATACAACAAGGCCCGGCGCTTCCAGGGCCATCTGGATATTCCCCTCCACGCCATCGGGCTGGAGCAGGCCGAAGCCTCGGCCAAATATGTCCTCGAGCACTATAAGGTCGACCGCGTCTATTCCAGCGACCTCAGCCGCGCTGCTCAGACGGCACGTCCCATCGCCGATGCACTGGGCCTGCCCCTCGAGCTGGACGCCCGCCTGCGCGAGATCGACATGGGCCTGTGGCAGGGGCTGGGCTTTGAAGAGGCCATCGCCCGTTTCCCCGAAACCGAGCGCATCCGCAAGGAATGCCTGGGCAAGCTGCGGTATGACGGCGGCGAGAGCTATGGCGATGTCATGGCCCGCGCCCGCGCCTGTGCCGACGAGATCGCCGCGCAGAACGAAGGCAAGACGGTGGTATTGGCCTCCCACGGCGGCACCATCCGCGCCCTGTTTTCATCGTGGCTGGGCTATGGCCCCATGGAGATGACCCGCGTGCCCATCGTGCCCAACGCCTCGGTGTCGGTGGTCTGTGTCGACAGCGACCGCATCACCTTCGAGCTGCGCGATTATGTCGACCATCTCGAACAGGTCACCACCACCGATATTGAATAGGGAGGAGACAATATATGAAAAAGATTCCGATCATCATCGATTGTGACCCCGGCGTTGACGACAGCTTCGCCATTGCGCTGGC
>JAFQKM010000141.1 GCA_017396925.1 Clostridia bacterium | reverse complement strand
GCAACGAGACCCCCTATCTGGTATCGGTCGACAGTCCGGGCGGCGAGGCTTCGCCCCGATGGCAGGGAGAGGTGGTCCTGTCTCAGCAGGAATTTAAAGACAAGCTGCTGGCCGCCTATCCTTCGATGGATCTGAGCTGCGACCCGTCCCACTGGTTCAAGGCCTCCGAGCGGTCGGAAGCCGGCGGTATCATCGAGGTGTCGGTGGGCGGCGTGCGGGTCAAAGGCACCGAAATCCGCACCCTGCTGGGCCTCAACTCGACCAATTTTACATATTCCGTGCAGAAAAACGGCGACCTCTGCTTTAAAACCACCGGCTACGGCCACGGCGTGGGCATGAGCCAGTATGGCGCCAAGGCGCTGGCCGAAGAAGGCAAGAACTTTGATGAAATCATCAAGTGGTATTACACCGGCGTGGAGATCGAAGATCTGAAAGAATAGAGAAATAGGGTCTTGCCTTCTTCGAGATGTACGAAAGTACATCCGGCCGACAATTCGGCCGTTGATTTCCGGTGATTCATTCAACGGAAATCTATAAAATGAAAGGGGCCCCTGCAAAATCAAAGATTTTGTGGGGAAAGGCAAGACGTGCGAAGAAATCATCAAGTGGTATTACACCGGTGTGGAGATCGAAGATCTGAAAGAAGCCGCATAAAATCTATCCTCCCGGCCGATAATAGGCTTGGAGGTGCAAGATATCATGCATGAAAAAGACGGCGTAAAAGCCAGACTGGCAAGATTTTCGGAAGACAAGGGATTCTATATCGTACTTATGCTGTGCGTCCTCGCCATCGGCATTTCGGGATATGTCCTCTTCTTCCTGCCCGAGGCTTCCGAGCCTTCGGAATACGACATCGGCCTGGGCGAGAGCCTGCCTTCGGCCGCCGATCTGCCGGCAGAAGACCTGCCAAAGATCCCCGATGTGAATGTACAGCTGGCGCCCGAAGAGCCGGAGGAACCGGCCGAGGCTGCCCGGGTTTCGGCGCCCGAGCCCGCGGTACCTGCCCCTGCAGCGCAGGAGGAGCTGACCGAGACCTGGATCTTCCATCGGGATCCGGTGTATTGTTATCCGGTCAGCGGCGAGGTCATCCGCACCTATTCGGTCGACGCCCTGCAGTATGACGAGACCATGGGCGACTGGCGCACCCACAACGGCATCGACATTGCCTGCGGTATGGGGGATCCTGTGCTGGCCGTGGCCGACGGCCGGGTGGAGGAGATCTATGAAGATCCGCTGGAGGGTACCGTTCTGGTCATCGAACACGAAGAGGGCGTCACCAGCCGCCTCTGCGGTCTGGCGCCCGACCTGCCGGTGGCCGTGGGCGACAGCGTGAAGGCCGGGGATGTGGTGGCCGCTGCAGGCAATACCATGAAGACCGAAAGCCTGATGGAATGCCATGTCCACCTCGTCATGAAGAAGGACGGGCAGTATATCGATCCCCTCTCGCTCAAGTTTGAATAAAAGAAAAAGCACCCGAAAGGGTGCTTTTCTGCGTCTTACAGCTGCATTTCGTAGCAGATATAGTCGCCGTGATGTTCGCTGACCTCGCCGGCGCGGTGGAAGCCCATCGAGTCGTAGAGATGGAGGGTCAGCGGATTGTTTTTGGCGGCCTGGAAGTGGATGCCGTCGAAGCCCAGTTCGCGGGCCTTGTCGATGGAAGCCTGCATCATGCGGCGGCCGAGGCCCCGGCCCTGCAGACGGGGGTCGACACAGAAGCGGGCCATGCCGCAGGGGTTCTCGATCGCGGGATCCCATGTCTCGATATCCTGATCGCCTTCATAGGCCAGATATTCGCCCCAGGGACGGATGAGCATGATCGAGATGATCTTTCCTTCGTGGACCTACTTATACAGCACACCGGCCTTCAGATCGTCGGTGAGGATGGCGCGGTTGGGATAGCCTTCGTCCCATGCGGTGACCTTCGAGCGGTCGGCCGCCAGACGGGTAAGGGCGTGGATCTCGTCCAGATCCTCAAGAGAGGCACGGACCATTTTGCATACGATCTCAGACATAACCGTTCGCTCCTTTTCGGTAGATTTCAGACAAGCTTTATTATAGGCGGACGGGGGGCAAAATGCAACAGAAAAGCCCCTCATATGAGGGGCTTTGAGGCAGTGGTTTATCTTCGTGTGGACTTAGAAATCCCAGCCGGTGGAGGCCGACTGCTGCTCGTTGAGGGCAAAGGTCAGCTCGACGGTGCGTCCGCCGCGGTAGACCGAAAGGGTGATCTCTTCGCCGGCCTTGAACCGGTTGCGCACCGTACAGGCGGCGCTGACCGAGGTGATGCGCTGGCCGTTCATGTGGGTGATGATGTCGCTCTGCTGGAGGCCGGCCGCTGCGGCATTGCTGTCGGAGGCCACCAGATCGACCATCAGGCCCTGGGGCAGATTATAGAAGGCGGCCGCCATCTGGCTGACCGTGCGGACCGATACGGCCACGAGGGGACGGCCCGATACATAGCCGTTTTCGATCAGTTCTTCGACGATGGGCTTGACGGTGGTCATGGGAATGGCAAAACCCAGACCCTCGAAGCCGTCGGCCGAGATCTTGTTGGAGGTGACGCCCACCACCTGGCCGTATTTGTTGAGCAGGGGGCCGCCCGAGTTGCCGGGGTTGATGGAGGCGTCGGTCTGGATGAGGGTCATGATGTTGTTGTCGATGGTGATGCGGCGCTCGGTGGCCGAAATGATGCCGGCCGTGACGGTGCCCTGCAGGTCGAGGCCGCCGGGATTGCCGATGACGATGGCCGGTTCGCCGAGGCGCAGGTCGTCCGAGCTGCCGAATGTGGCGGCAGGCAGGGCATTCTGGGTCTCGACCTTGAGTACGGCAATGTCGGTCTGGGCGTCGGCGCCGATCAGATAGGCCGGATAGTTGGTGCCGTCCGACAGGACCACCGTGATGTTGTCGCCGCCGTCGATGACGTGGTTGTTGGTGATGATATAGCCGCGGCTGTCCATGATGATGCCCGTACCCGTGCTGCCCGACGAGAAGCTGGAATAGCTTTCGGTGACGATGCCAACCACCGACCGGGAGGCCTGCTCGGCCAGATCACTGACGTCGTAGGTGGTGATCATGGGGCGGGCGTTTTCGTCGGCCGACTGCAGCTGCAGGCCGTTCTGGCCCGATTCGGTTTCGGGCGGCGTTTCGGCCTCTTCCTTTTCCTGCCGGTTGGCCTCGGCCATGGCGTTCATGGCGCGGTTGAGGATGAAGTTGCCGCCGAATACGCCCAGGACTGTGCCGCCGATCAGCAGCAGGGCAACGACCAGGCAGCCCACCATTGCGCCGCGGCGGGCCGTTTTGGTGCGTCTGCGCGCCGCCAGGATCTCGTCGTAGCTCTTGAAGGGGGTGGGGTCGTGGTAGATGTGCTCGTCCAGCTCTTCAAAGTCGCAGTCGAGATCGGAATCAAAATCGCTGTCGGGCTCCTTTGTATAGTTGTAATTGGGATCGTTATAGTTGGGGTCGTTCATGGTACACCTCGGAAAGGTTTAGTTCACGGGGATATCAAAATAAAACTCGGTTTTGCCGTCGCCGCTGCGGGCATAGATGTCGCCGCCGTGGCGGCCGATGACCGTCTTGGCGATATAGAGGCCCAGGCCCGAGCCGTGGGGGTTCTTGCCGCGCGATTTGTCGCTCTTATAGAAGCGGTCGAAGATGTGCTTGAGGCTTTCGGGGTCGATCTCGCTGCCCGTGTTGCGGATGTTGAACTGCAGGCGGCCGCTGCGGACGGCCATGAGGATCTTGAGCTCGCCCCCTTCGTCGACAAACTTGAGGGCATTGTCGAAGAGGTTATAGACCACCTGGAACAAGGCGTCGTGGTTGCCGTTGACCGGGCAGGTATCGGGGATCTCGAGATCGAGCTCGATCTTCTTGTCGTTGATCTTCTGCTCGAAGCTGAGGGCGATGCGGATGACCATTTCCGACATATCGAAGGTGGCCTTTATCAGCTCGTCGCCCGATTCCATCTTCGACATGGTGACCATGCTGTTGGCCAGACGGGACAGGCGCTTGATCTCGTCCGAGACGATGCGCAGGTAATGCGCCTGCTTGTCGGGGGGAATGGCCCCGTCGAGGATACCGTCGATAAAGCCGCCGATGGTGGTCATGGGGGTGCGCAGATCGTGGGAGACGTTGGCGATCAGGTCGCGCTGCATGGTCTGGTGCTGTTCGATGGCGTCGGCCATGTTGTTGAAGCTGGCTGCCATCTCATAGACCTCGTTGCGCTGCCGGGGCAGGGGAATGCGCACCGAATAGTCTCCGCGGGCGAAGCGGCGGGAGGCGCTGGCCATCAGCTTGAGGGGGCGCACCTGATTCCATGTGACAAAGTAGGTGACGATGAGGGTCAGGATCAGAACGACGGCCGTCATCAGCAGGAAGGTCGACAGGATATTGACGAAAAAGAGCAGGGTCGAATCGGAGGAAATGGCGGCAAAGACCAGCAGCTCGGGTTCGGCTGTTGCGTCGGTGCCGGGCAGGGCGGCGACCGTGCCCGATACGAAATGAGAGCCCGACAGATAGCCGCCCAGGTCGGACAGCTCGTAGTAGCTGCCCTTGCTGACCACCGATTCCACCGCCTTGGGCGAAAGGACGCCGCCCTTCTGGGCATAGCAGCCGTCGCGGGTGGCTACCAGCAGCATGGTGCCCTCGCCGTCGGTGACGATGATGGTGGCCTCGTTTTCTTCGGCCAGCTGGGTCATGGTCGAGCGATAGAGCTTGGCCGCCGGTTTGACGTCGAGCCCCACCGAGCTGGCCTCCAGATAGAGCAGGGTGCTTTCGGCGGCGCGCTCCATGGTGTCGGACAGCATATTCATTTTTTCCTGCAGGGCAAAGCCGTTGATCTGGTAGGTGAAGGTACTGCCCAGGGCGGCAAAGCTGACGCAGATGACGATGGCATAGATGATGAAGTTGCGGAAAAACAGGCCTTTCAAAAGGCATCCCCCTTATCGCCCGAAACGGGCGGTATTCTCAGTTGTCCCGGACCTCGAACTTATAGCCGACGCCCCAGACCGTCTTGATCTCCCACTTGTCGGAAACATCCTGCAGCTTTTCGCGCAGGCGCTTGACATGGACGTCGACCGTGCGGGTATCGCCGAAATAGTCGAAGCCCCAGACGTCGTCCAGCAGCTGGGCGCGGGTAAAGACGCGGTTGGGCGAGCTGGCCAGAAAATAGAGCAGCTCGATCTCCTTGGGCGGGATCTCCATCTTTTCGCCCTTAACGGTGATGTTGTAGGATTCCTTGTCGATGATCAGATTTTCGTATTCCAGCTTCTTGGGGGGCTCGTTGTCGCCGTAGCGGCGCAGAACGGCACGGATACGGGCGATCAGCTCGCGGGTCTCGAAGGGCTTGGTGACATAGTCGTCGGCGCCCAGATCGAGGCCGGCCACCTTGTCGAAGGTCTCGCCCTTGGCGGTCAGCATGATGACCGGCACCTTGGAAACGGCGCGGACCTCCTTGATGACCTGTGTGCCGTCCATAACGGGCATCATCAGGTCGAGCAGGATCAGGTCGGGCTCGTGGGCCTTGAAGGCACGCAGACCCTCCAGGCCGTCCTGGGCGGTTTCGATCTTATAGCCCTCCTGGGTCAGGTAGAGGCGCAGCAGCTCGCGGATGTTGCTGTCGTCTTCGATGATCAGAATGGTTTTCTGCATAAAATAACACCTCGTATTTCAGACTGCGGGCATACTTATGCCCTTTGGATTTTTCTTATCTTTATTATAAATCCAACAGGGCGGTTTTGCATTAAGAATCTGTAAACAATATGGGGCCGGAGGGGCTATGCCGCCTTCTTCCAGAGCCACCATGCATAGCCCAGCGAGACGACGGTGAGAAAGAGGGCCGAAAAAATATTGTGGGCAGGAGGAAGGTCGCCGCGGTCGGCAAAGACGCTGAGCATATTGACGGCGCTGTGGGCGGCGATGGGGGCAAGGATGCTGCCCGTGCGGATAAAGAGCATGACAAAGGCAAAGCCGATGGCAATGGCATAGACCACCTGGCAAAGATTGGGCAGCAGTTCGGCGCCGCTGCCGTTGAAGAGGTTGACGATGTGGCCTATGCCGAAGGTCAGGCTGGAGAGGATGACGGCGGTGCGCAGGTCATCCTCGGCCATGGCCTTGAACAGGAAGCCGCGGAAGATCAGCTCTTCGAGGAAGCCGACG
>JAFQKM010000140.1 GCA_017396925.1 Clostridia bacterium | reverse complement strand
GCCCGGAGCATGACCCAGCTGAGGGGGCTGAACCAGTAGAGACAGGCCGCCAGCACCAGTCCGACCTTGAGCCACAGATCGCCGCGGCGGAGGTGCATTTCTTCGTGGAGCAGCACACAGGCCACCATCTCCTCCTCCCGGGCATCAAACCCCTCGGGCAGCAGAATGGTGGGACGCAGCAGACCGTAGGCCAACGGCGTTGCGATATGGCTGCTCTCGCGCAGTCTGATTCTGCGGCGCGCGCTGTCTGCAGCATACCACCGGACTGCATAGTCCGCGCAGACAGGCTGCCCGTCACGGAATCTCCGCGATGTACGCAGACCGCCAATCACGAACCACAAGGCGCAGAGTGCCGCACCGGCCACCCACAGCAGAAGCAGCCAATGGATCTCCTTTGCCGCAGGCTGGCTCGGCAGCGATTGCATTCCCGCAAGCCGGTTCACCGCAAAGCCACGGATCTCCCCTGCCCTCAGATCGGCTCCGCCGCCCGTGTGCAGGCGTCCCATCAGCCATTCTCCCATGTTGTAGAGGCTCAAGGGTGAATGGGGCAGCTTGGGCAGCTGCAGATGGAGCAGCGCGATGCCCCACAGGGCGCGAAAGGTTCTTTTGGGCAGGCGTTCGGAACAGAGGCTGCGCAGGGCCAGCACCAGCAGGATCAGCACAGCGCCGGTCAGGCTGCGGTGCAGAAGGCCGCTCATGCTTCTTCGTCCAGGCGGGCCACCAGGGCCTTGAGGCCCTCGATTTCCCCCTTGGACAGGGCTTTCTGGTCGAGCAGGGCGGCAAAGAGTTTGTCGGCCGCACCGTCGAAGATCTTATCCAGCAGTTCGCGGGTCTCGCTGACCTGCACCTGTGCCCGCGGGATCAGCGCATGACACATGAACTTCGGCTCGGTGCGCTCGATGGCGCCCTTGGCGATACACCGTTTGATGAGGGTGTAGGTGGTATTGACATTCCATCCCACCTGCGCACTCATAAGATCGGCGATGGCCTTGGCCGGCAGGTCGCCCTGCCGCCAGAGCACATCCATGACCTTGATTTCGGAATCCTGTAATTTGACAGTTTGCTGATTTTCATTCATGGTGGACACCTCTTATACTACTGCAGTAGTTGTTGCAACATCTATATACTACCACGGTCTTATGTTTTTGTCAATACGACTGCAGTCGTAAAAATTCCGGCAGCAAAAAAGCCTGCCCTGTTTTTCCAGGGCAGGCTTTATGATATAAACTATTCGGCTTGTTCCAGAATACTGTCGAGCAGATCGGCCAGAATGGCGTTGGACACCAGCATACCTTCCGGCGTCAGCTTCCAGCGGCCCATCTCAAGCTTGGCATGGCCCGAACGAACATACTTTTCCAGCCCCCGGGCATAGGGTTCAAAGGACTGGTCGAAACGCTGCTCGAAGACCTCGGGATCGATGCCGTCGCAGGTGCGCAGCTTGAGCATGACATACTCGCCGCTGCAGTTCCAATAGTCCATCTCGTCCTGCTCGCCGACCACCGGCTTGCCATGCAGCACGCCGTCGATAAAGGCATGGATATCCGATACAAAAGCAAATCTGCGGCCGCCGTAGTAGCTGTGGGCGGCACAGCCGATGCCCAGATATTCCGAAAGATCCCAATACCGGCTGTTGTGACGGGAAATACGGCCGTTGCGCGCAAAGTTGGAGATCTCGTACTGGGCATAGCCGCGGCTTTCGAGATACTTCACGCTTTCCAGATACATATCGGCCTGCACATCATCCTCAGGCTGGACACAGCCGCGGCGGTCGAGGGGGGTCCCCTCCTCTACCTTGAGGCAATAGCAGGAGATGTGATCGGGCGCCAGATCGCAGATGGCCTTCAGGTTATCCATCCAGCGTTCCATGGTCTGGCCTTCAAGGGCATAGATCAGATCGAGGGAGATGTTGTTGATATACTTACGGCTGAGATGATAGGCTTCCACCGCCTGGCTGTAGGTGTGCAGGCGGCCGATAGAAGCCAGCTCGCGATCATCTGCCGACTGGATGCCCATCGACAGGCGGTTGACGCCGGCGCTGCTGATACGCTTTAAAAACTTCTCGTCGATGCTTTCGGGGTTGGCCTCGACGGTGATCTCGGCGCCGGGCACCAGTTCGACCAGCCTGCGCATTTCCTTCAGCAGCTTTTCGATGCGCTTGCCGCCGAAGACCGAAGGGGTACCGCCGCCGATATACACGGTATCGACCTTGCGGCGGTTATGGCGGAAATAATCGTTCAGCTGGACGATCAGTGCTTCCAGATACCGATCCATCAGCTTGTCGGTATAATCGCAGATGGAATAGAAATCGCAGTAGTCACATTTGCGCTTGCAGAAAGGGATGTGTACATAGATCCCCAGAGGCGCAGTAACTGCCGCAGAGGGTGTGTAACGCATGGGCATTAATTCTCGTCGAGACGCAGAACGGCCATGAAGGCTTCCTGCGGAACCTCGACCGAGCCGAGGGAGCGCATACGCTTCTTGCCTTCCTTCTGCTTCTCCAGCAGCTTCTTCTTACGGCTGATGTCGCCGCCGTAGCACTTGGCCAGAACG
>JAFQKM010000139.1 GCA_017396925.1 Clostridia bacterium | reverse complement strand
GGCTTCATGCCTTCACGGACGGCACGGGTGACGCCCAGAGGGGTATTGTAATTACCCGGTGTCATATAGACATTATATTTAACCGAGAGGAGTTCCTTAAGGAAGTATTTTGTCGAGGTTTTGCCATAGCTGCCGGTGATGCCGATGATCTTCATGCCGGTATCGACATTGCCCTTGAGGATACGCAGCGCATCGTCAACATACCACTGGGAGATGCGCTTTTCGATGGGCGCATTGATTCTGGCCAGCAGCATGAGAAGATAGGGCATACCGAGGATATAGAGGGGCAGGATGGCGGTATCGATCAGGCTGAGCAGCAGATAGACGATCAGGGCGGTCAGGCTCAGACGCTTGACGCGGTCGGTCCAGACCAGCTCCTTCTTGCCCTTTTTGATGGGATTGACCAGCACGAAAAGGGCGGCGCCCACAAGGGCCACAGGCCACTTCCACACACAGCCGACCAGCATGAGCAGGACGGGCAGCAGACGCTTGACCGAGAAGCTCTCGCCGGTATTTTCCCGCAGATACTTCTGATAGGAGGGGTTCTGATAGGAACACAGCTGGTACATATGGATGCTGCGGCGGTAGGTCAGGAAGGCCGCAGGAAGCATGGCCAGCACACAGAGCAAGGCTGCCCAGTTAAAGGAATAGACGGTGGCGTTCATAAAGGAGACCTCCGATCTTTAGGTCAGCAGGAATGCCGCCATTACGCCGGCAAACTGCATGGGATTTTCAACAAAGGGGAAGTGGCTGCCGCCCTGGATGACGGCGAGGCCCGAGCCGGGGATCAGCTTTTCCATGGTCTGGCCGTCCGAGAGGGGGGTTGCCGTGTCCTTTTCGCCCCAGACCAGCAGGACAGGCGCCTTGATCTGCGGCATATAGGGGGTCATATCGGTATTGACGACGTTGGACAGGGTCTTGCGCATGACGGGGGATGCCGCCTTGTAATCGGCCGACGAGCGCTTGTCGCGCTGGGTCTCGTACAGCTCGCCGAAAAGGGGCTTGGTCAGCTTGCTGGTGCCCAGCACGCGCAGACATTTATAGATGCGCTGGCGGATCTTATAACCCATACTGCGCTTGGGCAATACGCCGGCTGCGTCGATAAAGACGGCCTTTGTGACCTCCAGCTTGCCGCCGGGACGGGTCATCAGGCCCACCGAAACGCGGCCGCCGTGACTGTGGCAGATCAGGATGCACTTGCGGATACCCACAGCCTGTGCAAAACTTTCGGCGAAATCGACGTAGTCTTCAACGGTCAGAGGTTCTGCCGGCTCGTCGGTGCCGCCGACGCCGGGCATATCAAATGCAACGACGCGATAGCGCTGCTCGAGGGGAGCCAGCACGGTGCGGTAGGCTGTGATGGGGGCACCCCAGCCGTGGAGGAACAGGACGACCTCGCGGGGGTCGGCGGCCGTTCCGTTATCGATATAGTTGACTTTCAGGTTGTTAACGGTAATTTCCATGGTTGGATCACCTTTTTATGTATAGATAATGTTCGGTTGCGGGAGGGAAATGCTCCACATTCTGTGGAGCATTTCCGCGCACGGAAAATTTTAATCGTTTTCTCTTAAAATGAAACCTCCGCCCAGAACATGACCGTCTTCGGCATAGCAGACGGCCGACTGGCCGGGGGACAGGGCGCGGACCGGTTCTGCGAAATCGATACGGCCCTCGGCAGGGTAAAAGACGCCGGCTTCAAACTTCTTGGTATGGCGCACCTTGACGCGGCAGGGGATGGCTTCCTTTCCGGCACAGGCCGGGTCGGTCAGGCAGATGCCGCCGATGCGCACGGTTTTTGCCTTGGGATCGACGAGGGAAAGGACGACATCGCCGGTCGCAACATCGATCTTTTTTACATACAGGCGCCCGCTGGCTGCAATGCCCAGGCCGCGGCGCTGGCCGACGGTATAACGGTGGATGCCCAGATGGGGGCCGAGGATCCTGCCCTCTTCATCAACAAAATTGCCCATTTTGGGCTTTGCTCCGCGAGCTTCGATAAAATCGCCGTGATCGTCGCCGGGAACAAAGCAGATCTCCATGCTGTCGCCGGCCTTGCTGCTCGACAGGCCGCCGGCTTCGGCCAGGGCGCGTGTCTGCCCTTTATCCTGCAGCGCTCCCAACGGGAAGACACAGCGGGATATCCATGCGGGCGGCAGGCGATAGAGCATATAGCTCTGATCCTTGGGGCTGGGGGAAGCATAGAGCTTGCCCTCGCGCACGACGGCATAATGGCCGGTGGCCACCTGTTCGGCGCCGATCCG
>JAFQKM010000017.1 GCA_017396925.1 Clostridia bacterium | reverse complement strand
TAGCGATGTTGTGTAACGGTAGCACAGCTGACTCTGGATCAGTTAGTCAGGGTTCGAATCCTTGCATCGCTGCCACTAAGGTCACACCTTTGGGTGTGACCTTTTTGTTTTGTCTGAAAGCCTTAAAAGAAGCAGTTCGGTTTGCGAACTGCTTCTTTTTTATTATTTCTTTTTGAGGCCCAGCGGATAGTAGATATCAAAATTGCTGTCGAGGTAGGGTTCGATCTGTGCCCAGTCGCCTTCGCCGTAGCTTTCTGCGTCTTGTCAAATCATTGCGTCTGTTGCATTTCCCCTGTTCCCATGCTAAACTGAAGGCAGAATACATCGGGAGGTGTGCATCATGGAAAAGATCCGCGTATGGACCAAGCAGCATAAGATCGTGTGGGAGATCCTCGACCGCGAAGGGGTCTATCATGCCCTGCGCGCCCCCATCAAGGCCAAGGCCGAAACCGATTTTATCGGCCCCATCTACGATTGGCTGGCCAAAAACAGCCCCACAGCCAAAGAAAAGCCTGCAGGGGCCGATTATCCCATCTGGCTGGCTTTTTCCCGTGAGGGCACCATGCTGCCCACGCCCGACACGGTATTGATCGAGCTGGAGATCGACCCGGCGATGATCACTCACATCAACATCGCCAAGTGGGGCCATATGCTCAACTATGGCTATATCCCCAAAGACGAGAGGGATAAAAAGCGGCACTTTGCCCTGCTGGAGGAATGGGGCACCAGCGACGCCAAGGCGGGCACCACCCCATTTTATCCCGAGATCAAACGGGAGATCATGGACAGCTGGAAGCGCCTTTTTGACGACAGCATCCAGCTGGGGGGACCGCAGACCTACGGCAATATATGGGAGGTACGAAAAGAATGGGTAACCAATGTAACGATACTATGATCCTGTATGCCTCTCAGGCCGAGCCGGTCTGGCAGGCCATCCAGCGGGACGGTGCGGCCTATTCGCGCCGCGAATATGTGCGGAAGAAATACGGCGAAAGCGCCCCCATCTTCCTGACGGCCTATAACTGGTTTGTCAAAATGCTGCCCCGCTATGTCGAAAAACCCGAAAATGCCGAGTTCCCCTACTGGGCCTTTGCCGACCAGTATGTCATCCCCGGCGGCAGCACCTCCAATCGCCTGCTGACCCTCGAGGTACCCATCGATCAGGCCGTTTATTTTGATATGTACGACTGGAATAAGGTGGTTCAGCTCAAATACATGGGCAAAGACGAACGGGACGAGCGGGCTTACCTGCAGGAGCTGGCCATGCGCGGCATCACCACCCGCGACGTCATGCTGTCCGACTTCTACCCCGACCTCAAGGACCAGACCCTCACCAGCTGGAAACGCCTCTTCCGCTATCACGAAGCTGTCAGGCAGGGCGATCGCACCGGTATCGGCAGCCTGCAGGCCGGCCTCTGGTGCATTCGCAAAGAATGGGTCGTCGATGTGCAATAACTGCTGCTGAGATATACAAAAAGCCCCGTCCGAAATCGGACGGGGCTTCTCTTATGTACTGGATTTAGCCAATATAATTGAGGGGGTTCTGATGCTTGCCGTTGACACGGATCTCGAAGTGCAGGTGAGGACCGGTCGAGCGGCCTGTGGAGCCGACCTTGGCGATGGTCTCGCCCTTGGCTACGCTCTGGCCGACCTTGACCAGCAGCTTGCTGCAGTGGGCATAGACGGTGGTATAGCCGTTGCCGTGGTCGATGAAGACACAGTAGCCATAGTTGCCCTTCCAGCCGGCATAGGTGACCTTACCGCCGTCGGAAGCATAGATGGGTGTGCCGGTGGGACCTGCAAAGTCGACGCCGGTGTGGAAGTCGCCCATGCTTCTGCGGTAGCCGTAACGGGAAGAAATATAACCGTTGGCGGGACGCATGAAACGGCCGGTTGCAGCCTTCTTGGGGGGCTGCTTGGTGCCGACTTCGATGATCTCGTCGACAGGCTCCGACAGGTTTTCCCATTCCAGAACGGTGCGGCTCTGCTCCTGACCGTCGACATAGACGACCTCGGCGACGACAAAGGCTTCGCCATTGACGCCCTTCTGCTTGACGCGGCTCTGGGTGGTATACAGATCGTCGGTCTTTTCCTTGATGGTCTCGTAACCGACGGCACGGGTGTACTCTTCAACGACGGTCTCCTGAACCGACAGGGTGGGGATCGATGCCGAGATGGTGATCTCGTCGCCGATCTTGATCTTTTCGGCGACCAGCTCGGGGTTGGCGGCCTGGATGGCCGAAACCGATGTATCGTACTTATAGGCGATGCCCGAAACGGTGTCGCCCGACTGGACGGTATAGGTGACCGACTCGCGGCTGTTGCCCGACAGGGCGCTTTCCATCTCTTCAATGGACATCATGGTGGCATCTTCGCTGCCCATGGGGACGATCTTGACGTCCTGGACAAAGTCGACCTTGCCGCCGCGGTAATCGGTGGTGCTGGCCTCCAGCATACGCTGGCGAAGCAGCTCGAGGGCGGTCTTACTCTCGTGGGCGCCGATGACTTCGCCGTCAACGGTCAGAACATACTTGGTGGTGATGTTGCTGAGGCCCGACATGACATAATTGGAAACGCTCTCTTCGGAAACGCTCTTCAGGCCGTCGTTGTAACCGATGGTGTAGGCGACGTCGAGATTGAGGCTGTAAGGAGAGCCGAGATAATCGGAAACGCGGTCTTCGACATTGGCCAGGATATTTTCCATCTCGGCCTTGCTGCCGATGTAACCCATGGGCTGGCCGTTGATGGTAACACGGAGGCCGACACCCATGAAGCTGAGGGTGCAGATCATGACGGTGGCGGTGACCAGCATCATGGCGGGGATCAGACGGTCACGCTGGACGTGGCGGCTGCGGAGACGGAGGACCACCAGACGGGCCTCGCTGAGGGCCTTGCCCAGCAGATCGGTCAGAGGATCGACCCATGTGGATGCATGGTCGGCCAGATCCTGCAGCAGGCCATAGCCCTTCTTGCCGGCGGTCAGAACAGCCGAGAAGAGAACGGCCAGGAAGCCCAACAGGCTGTGAACGGCCTGAGAGGTCTTGCCGATGCCGGCCAGACGCATGGCAGACAGACGCAGGGCGACCCATCTGCGGCGCAGGGCGGCGGTCATATTTGTAACACTGTCATTGTGATATTTATTCAATGTAGCCATAAAAACCTTCTTTTCACTACCGTTTGTCATCAATTTGTGACAAACATTACAAAGCGGTAACAAACCATTACAATCATACTACAAAGAATACAGTTTGTCAATCTTTTCCCGCAAATGGGACAAAGTTTACAATTTAAATTCTACCGTCTGTAATTAAAGCAGAAAAAAGAAAATCAGCGCCGATCCGCCCAGCCCCAGCAGAAAGCTCAGAATACAGGGCCAGATCTGTCGGCCGCGCATCCGCGGCAGAGTGGCTACGGTATATTGCCCGGCAATGGAATCGGCCAACCGCAGCAGATCTTCGGGGGAATCGATCCGCTCGCCCGCCTGCCCGGGCGCCAGAATAAAGATGGCCTGCTCGAAGCCGCTCTGCTTCCCCGGCTGCAGGATGACGGCCTGTTTGGATGTGCCCTTGACCATTCAGTTCACCCCCTTTCCCTGTCCGTCGGCGGCGACTACGGTCAGCACCAGCACGGTCAGGTCGTCGCGGCTGTCGCCGCCGCAGGCATGGATGATCTCGCCTGCCGTCAGATCTTTTTTCCGCAGCAGGTCACGGTCGCCGATCTCGGCGCCGTCGCTGGCCATAACGATGCGGCATCCGGGCCGCACCACAAAATCGATCCCCTGCGGTTCTTCGATGCTGCCCGGGTCGGCGCCCGGCGGCAGCGAGACCACCGACAGCGGCCGTATCTGCCGGCCCTCGACAAGATAGCTGTCGGCCGCACCGCATTTGATCAGCCGCACCGCGCCGGTGAACAGATCGATCTCCAGCAGGTCGAGGGTGGCAAATCCCCCCGACCAGCGGGCACGGAGAAAGGGTACAACGGCCCGGGCGCTCTCGCCCACCGAACAGCCCGACCGCACAAAGGCGGCGATCAGCTCGATGGCATTGCGCGAAAGGCGCGCCGCTTCCCTGCCCGTCCCCATACCGTCGGACAGCAGCAGGATGGCCCTTCCGTCTTCGGTATAAAAGAACAGATAGGCATCGCCGCAGGCCGCTTCGCCCGGCTTGCGGCGGACAGCGGCACTGAGGCTGACGGCAAGGGCCTCTTTTTCCTTATAGAGATACTGCTCGCCGCCCCGCAGGCAGACCCGTTCGGCCGGCAGCAGGCGGCAGCCAAGGGCCAGCTCGGCCGAACGGACAAAGGCCTCTTCTTCGGCCCATTCGGTCTCGGGTGCAAAGGGGCCGATCGAGATATGCAGCCGGCCGCTCCCCCGCCAGACTTCGGTGCGCAGCCCCTTCCGATAGGCGGCCAGAATGGCAGCCACCTGTTTTTCGGCCATGGGTTTATGGACATAGTCTCCCCGTGCCGCCAGCGCCATGCGCTCGACTGCCGCACCGATCCCGGCATACTGGGCGCGCAGCTGGGCATTTCGGGTCTGCTGTGCCCTTTGGGCGGCGCTGCGCCGCAGGTGTGACATATATTCCCGATTGAGGGCGGCACACAGCTCCTGCTTGCGGACACATTGGGCCGCCAGTCCCCCCTCCAGATCGGATGGGGCAAGATGCCCACGGCTGCGCAGACCTGGCGTCAGATCGCTCAGGCAGCCGACGGTGGAGGTGTAGTCGTCGATCCAGCAGGCCTGTGCTTTGGGACAGCGCCGGCAGACCTCGGCCGCCGTGCGGTCGAAGACCACGCCCAGGCTCTCTTCCGGTTCCGCAGGCTCGCCAATGCTCCGCACAAGGGCAGCCAGCGCCTGTCCAAGGCTATGCAGCCGCAGCAAGCTGCCGTCGGGCTGCAGACGGGCGCCCGATTCCGTACCGACCCCTGTCCATACCACCGGCGCCGCCCATTCTTCGGGCAGCAGCAGAAAGACCGAGGCCGCCAGAAAGAGATCATAGACGCATCCCACCGCCCGCGGATCGGCAAAGCTCCACAGCAGAATACACTGGCCGATGATCAGAAAGCCCAGCGTAAAGCCGATGCGTCCGCGGCAGGGCAGGCATCCTGCCAGCAGGGCGGTCAGCCCGAACAGCGCCGTACAGAAAGGCGTTCCGCCATAAGATAAATCTATAACCGCCCCCAGCAGCAGGCCGCAGGCGGTGCCCCGCAGATCGGCGCCGGTATGGGGTGGGGCCTCCCGTATTGCCCCGTAGGTCGCCGCCAGTGTCAGGCCGATGGCCGCTGCCCCGGCAGGCGAGATCAGATCCAATATCCGCAGCTCCGCAAAAGCCGACAGCCCCATACAGGCGAGGGTGATCTGCCGTACCCGCCGACCTTGTACTTCGTCGGTCAGCAGCAGACAGTAACAGGCTATGGCGGCCAGCATCCCTTCCAGCAGCAGAAGACCCACAGCACCCAACCCCTCGATTAGCGCAAAAGGCAGCTTGACCAGCAGAAGCACACCGCTGAGCAGCAGCGGCAGAAAGAGCGGGCGGCTCTCGCTGCCATGCAGCAGAAAGGTATCGGCCGTCAGCGTGACAATGGCCGCCGCCCCATAGACGACGCCCTCCGGCGCACCGCAGATCATCAGGCCGCCGAGAAATGCACCGCCTACGCCCCACAGCCGATGCGCTTCGGACAGGGACAGTCCATAGCACAGGCCGAAGGGACGGATGCTGCCCAGCAGGCAGGCATCGGACAGCAGAAAGGCCAGCAGAAAATGTCCGATGCCGCTGTATTTATGATAAACCGACCGCAGCCGGTCGAGTACACCGGGCCATACGCCCCTTGTCTTTTTCTCCTGTACCTGCATAATCTCATCTCCTCTTGGTAACAATTACCATTTTACAGAGATGGCACATCATAATTCATCGGGAAATGGCAGGGGGAATACCGGCATAAAAAGATCCCCGGAGGATGTCTATGCCTCCGGGGACGGGATTATGCTTGTTTATGCTTCTTTTGCGATGGTCTCGACCATAATGCGGATGGCCTTGGCGATGGTTTCGATGGGCATCGAGGGTGTGCCTTCGGGCTTGTCCTGTACCTGCTCGGGCAGGAAGGGCACATGGATAAAGCCGGCCTTCATATTGGGATACTTGGTCTCGGCCATGTGCAGCGCGCCATAGAGGACGTGGTTGCACAGGTATGCGCCGGCCGAGAAGGAATGCTTGACGGCGATGCCGGCTTCTTCAACTGCCGCAAACATGGCGCGGAAGGGGAAGGTGGAGAAGTAAGCCGCAGGGCCGTCCTTGAGGATGGGATCGCCCACCAGCTTGATGCCGGCATTGTCGGCAATGCGGGCTTCGCACAGGTTGATGCCCACGCGCTCGATGCGCATGGAGTCGGCGCCGCCGGCCTGGCCGCACATGACAACAACATCGGGCCTCAATTCTTCAATATAGCCTTCGAGGATCTTCAGGGCCTCGAACCATACAACAGGCAGGCTCTTCTTGATGACCTCGGCGCCGGGACCGGCATCGGGCAGCTGCTCGACAGCCATCCAGGAGGGGTTGACGGCTTCGCCGCCGAAAGGATCAAAACCGGTGACCAGAATTTTCATATGTAACGCACCACTTTCTTTGATTAAATTAAGATGATTTTATTGTACTATATCTCAAAAGCAAAAGCAAGCCGACTTGCCCACTGAGATAAGATGCCGTATAATAGAATCACCGAACACAAAAGGAGCAATGCCTTATGAAATATCCCGTTGTACTGATCGACCTCGACGATACTCTGCTGGACTTTGGCGCCGCTTCCGATTCCTCTCTGCGCAATCTGTTTGCCGAGCTGGGCCATCCCCTCAGCGACGCCGAGGTTGCACGCTTTGAAGAGATTAACGGCGCCTGCTGGAAGGCGCTGGAGCGCAAAGAGATCACCCGTGCCGAGCTTTCCAAAAAGCGTTTCGCCGATTTTTCTGCCGAACTGGGCCTGACCGATATCGATCCCCTCGACCTCAACAGCCGCTTCCGCCTCGGCCTGTCCAAGAGCGCCGTACTGATCCCCGGCGCGCTGGAGCTGTGCAGGACACTTTCGGAAAAGGTCGACCTCTATGTGGTCACCAACGGCTTTATCGATACCCAGGCCCAGCGCATGAAGGCCGCCGGACTGGAAGGCCTGTTCAAGGGCGTATTCGCCTCTCAGGCCATGGGCTATGAAAAGCCCGACGCCCGCTATTTCGATGCCGTATTTGAAGCCATCGGCCGCGACAAGATCCCCCAGACCATCCTGCTGGGCGACAGCCTTTCTTCCGATATGAAGGGCGGCAAGGCATACGGCCTGACCACCTGCTGGTTCAACCCCAAGGGCATGGAAGATACCGTCGGCTGCGACCATCAGATCGGCAGGCTGGAAGATTTCCTGCCTCTGCTGGGCAATGAGATCACCTACCGTATGGCCGAACAGGAGGATATCGAATCCCTCTGTGATATGGCCATGTATTTCATGCGGGAGAAATATCCCCAGATGACCGCCGAACAGGAAGCCGAGATCCGCGCCCAGCGCGTCGATTTTCTGCGCCGTAATCTGAATACAAATATCTACGGCTATATGGGCTTTGTGGGCAGCGAAGCTGTGTGCAGCGCTCTGCTCCATGTCATCGAGCAGCCGGCCAACCGCTGGCATCCCAACGGCCGCTCGGCCACGGTCCTCAATGTCTTTACATGGCCCGACCATCGCCGCAAGGGTTATGCCGAAGGGCTCATGCGCCGTCTGATGGGGCACGCCATGACCCTCGACCTTTCCTATGTCGATCTGCAGGCGGCACCGCTGGCCAAGCCGCTCTATGAAAAGCTGGGCTTCATCGTCCCGCCCAGCAAGAATACCCCCATGAAATGCCCCATGCGCCCCATCGATTATTAACGCAAAAGCCCCACGGGAAGTGCTTTCCCGTGGGGCGTTGTTTTTATTCTTCTTTATTCCCATACAGACCATGAGTCAAAAGAAATCCACAAAGTGTCGTCATATAAATACGCGGATATGCAGCATAATAGCCCGATGTTTCTGCAAAGAACATTTGTAAAATATTCAACTTTCCGTAAGGCGCATCTGCAATCCCAACAAGAAAATTCAGATAATACATCAAAAACATAATCAAATAATATAACAGTATTATACTTCCCATACAAAGCTGTACTTTTTTGATGCGAAATCCTTGTTTTTTCTCATCGCCCGTAAATAAGGCCAATGCTGCCCCAAGAATGAAAAACACTCCGAAGTAAACTAAATCCCTCAAAAATATTTTTTCTGGGGATACAAACAGAAACCATTCTGACAGTCTAATCATCGGACCATTAAATAAGACAATCATGATCACAATGACTATTGTACCTACAATCACAGAAAAATGTTTTCTAATCATACTTCCTCAAACGCTAACGGAATTATACTGTGTACCGCACAATAGGTAATAGAACCCAAATCTACAGTATACTGAACACCTGTGTTGATTTGTGCTTCAACAGCCGTTACATCAGATGTAACCCATACAAGTCGACTTGTCGGATAATTTGTCATTGTTAGAGATGTAGATGTAATTGTATTATATGCGCTGGAATTGGAAGTGGCATCAAACGAATAATAATAAATCTCTACTTCTTCCAAATCATACCCAGTTTCAGGGTCAACAACATATGAAAATGAATCTATTCTCTTCTTGTTGTTTGAAGTATCTACCTGAAATTTTAATGTAGAAGAAAATATCCCCCAAGATTTCTCAACTTCCATCGCATTTCTATTGTTTTCCACACTTTTTATTGAATAGACCATGTTAGTCTCCATCTGTCCTGCCTCCAACTCTGTCGTATCGCAGGAATAGTCGGTGGGATAACCTTCAACAATCAAAACAGTACCGTCCTCTAATTCTGTTTCTTCATAGTACGGAGCCTGAATTTCGCCGGAAGAACGAGCCTTTCCCCCAACTGAAAATTCATATGCAGCTTTTGCTTCTTCAAATACTGCATTAAGATCTACTTCAGAAGAAGAAGCAGCCATAACATTCACAGAAAATGTGCATAGCATAAAAACTGCTAACACTATTGCACTTAGACGTTTAAACATAGTCAACCTCCTTCATTCATAACATCGTGCTAATTAACAAGAGTACTCTTTGCATTAAGTTTACCACAAACGATTAAACGATCAACTTTTATAGAAAAAAAAAATATCGGTTTTTTGTTTATCCCTTTTCTCTATATATTAAATAGATGTTTTCTATATTTATAGCTATAGTTATGCCCTACGAAAAGTTGAAGTGCTTTCCCGTGGGGCGTGGTTTTTATGTCCTTACGACGATATCCGCTTTTTCTTTAATCCCAAATGCAGAAAAATAATGCTCCTCCATGGGGATCCAGCGGGTGCGGAAGTTATCGATCATATCGGGATCACGCTTGGCAATGCGTGCGATCTGGGTCTCGGGGTCGATGTCGACAAAGATGCGCAGATCGTAATCAAACTGCACGTCAGGGCTCTGGCAATAGGAACCCTCGACAATAATCAGATCATTTTTCTCCACAGGCTGTGTACCGTTGAGGCGGCCTATCGAGCAATCAAAGACATTATATTCAAAGTCCTTACCACCACGCAGGTTGGGCGCGACCTCTTCATTAAAGCGCTCGTAATGGACATTACCGCCCGGCTGGGCCAGACGTTCGGGTGTCTTCTGCTCGAAGGGCAGGAAGAAATCGTCCATACGGACGAGGGATGCGCAAAAGACCTCGGCCAGCACCTGCGCCATGGTGCTCTTGCCGCTGCCGCAGCGGCCGTCGATGGCCACAACAGCAGGCTTCTTCAGATTCTCGATGGCTTTGATCGCCTCGAGATAGGGCAGGTATTTCTGATCCACCAGACGGTAGTTTGCGCGATAGTGGGATTTATAGTGGTCGCTGTGGCTGACGGCAGGGCAGCCCTTTTCCTGCCATGCGGCAATGCAGGCATCCAGTTCGTCTTCGGCAAAGG
>JAFQKM010000138.1 GCA_017396925.1 Clostridia bacterium | reverse complement strand
TCGATCTGAGGTACGCCGCGGGGTGCTGCGGGGATGCCGTCCAGGTTGAAACGGCCCAATGTCTTATTGCCGGCAGCCATGTCGCGCTCGCCCTGCAGAACATGGATCTCTACCGAGGTCTGGCCGTCGGCAGCGGTCGAGAAGATCTGCTTCTTGGAGGCGGGGATGGCTGTATTTCTGTCGATGATCTTGGTGCAGACGCCGCCGAGGGTCTCGATGCCCAGCGACAGGGGTGTGACGTCCATCAGAACGACGTCCTTGACCTCGCCGCCCAGAACGCCGCCCTGGATGGCTGCGCCCAGTGCAACGCACTCGTCGGGGTTGATGCCCTTGAAGGGCTCCTTGCCGGTGATGCGCTTAACGGCTTCCTGTACGGCAGGGATTCTGGTGGAACCGCCGACCAGCAGGATCTTGTGCAGCTGGCTGGGATCGATCTTGGCGTCCGACAGCGCCTGACGGACGGGGCCCATGGTGGCTTCGACCAGATCGCGGGTCAGCTCGTCGAACTTGGCGCGGGTCAGGGTCATTTCCAGATGCTTGGGGCCGGTGGCGTCGGCGGTGATGTAGGGCTGGTTGATGGAGGTGCTGTTCATGCCCGACAGCTCGATCTTGGCCTTCTCGGCAGCTTCCTTCAGGCGCTGCATGGCCATCTTGTCGCCGGTCAGATCAACGCCCTGCTCCTTGCGGAACTCCTGGACCATCCAGTCGACGATGCGCTGGTCGAAGTCGTCGCCGCCCAGGCGGTTGTTGCCGGCTGTGGCCTTAACTTCTACCATGCCGTCGCCGATCGACAGGACCGATACGTCGAAGGTACCGCCTCCCAGGTCGTAGACCATGATGGTCTGGTCGTCTTCCTTCTCGACGCCGTAAGCCAGAGCCGCAGCTGTGGGCTCGTTGATGATACGCATGACCTCGAGGCCTGCGATCTTGCCGGCGTCCTTGGTGGCCTGACGCTGTGCGTCGGTGAAATATGCGGGAACGGTGATAACGGCCTTGTCGACCTTCTGGCCCAGATAAGCTTCGGCGTCGGCCTTCAGCTTCTGGAGGATCATAGCCGAGATCTCCTGGGGAGAATACTTCTTGTCGTCGATGGCGACGATGTGATTGGAGCCCATCTCTCGCTTGATGGAGATGACGGTCTTCTGGGGGTTGGTGACGGCCTGGCGCTTGGCGACCTGACCGATCATACGCTCGCCGGTCTTGGAGAATGCGACGACCGAGGGAGTGGTTCTTGCACCCTCTGCGTTGGGGATGACAACAGCCTCGCCGCCTTCCATAACGGCGACGCAGGAATTGGTTGTACCGAGGTCGATACCGATGATCTTAGACATAATGTTTGTCCTCCTTATATGGATCAATTTTAATTGTTTATTTTATCTTATTCCGCAACTCTGACCATCGCGTGACGGACAACGCGCTCGCCCAGGGCATAGCCCTTAAGCA
Source organism: Clostridia bacterium (assembly GCA_017396925.1). Taxonomy (GTDB): domain Bacteria; phylum Bacillota; class Clostridia; order Oscillospirales; family Butyricicoccaceae; genus RGIG1902. The sequence continues at coordinate 1,684 of JAFQKM010000138.1, read as the reverse complement.
GCACATCGGCGATCTTGCCCGACTCCAGTTCGGGGTCTTCCATCATCATGACGGCATTGTGCATATTGGGATCGAAATCGTCGCCGCGCAGGCCGAAGGCCTTGACATTGAAGTGGCTGAGGCAATCTTCAAACTGCTTGATGACCATTTCCAGCGACTTTTTGAAGCGCTCGTCGGTCTCCTGGGCCATGCCGCGCTCGAGGGTGTCGATGACAGGCAGGAAGCCGGCCACGACACCGGCCACATTGTCGAGGTACATGCCCTCGCGCTCCTTCTGGCTGCGTGTGCGGAAGTTCTGGTATTCGGCCAGAACGCGCTTATACTTATCTTCGGTGGCAGCCAGCTCGGCTTCGAGCTGCTGCTCGCGTGTGGGTTCGGCGGTCTCTGCGGTTTCTTCTTCGGCGGCTTCGGCAGCTTCGGCGGCTTCCTCGGCCACAGTTTCAAGGATCTCTTCTTCGCTGTGCATGGGATATCTCCTGTATATTCAATGATATTGATCTTTTATTTCTTGCCGCCCTGCAGCTCGCCGAGGGTATTGACGAAGGCTGCCAGCTGGGCCGTGGCCTTGGCATAGTCCATACGGGTGGGGGCCACGATGCCGATGATGCCCTTGTGGGTGGGATCAAACTCGTAGGTGGTAAAGACGAAGCTGGCCTCGCTCAGGGCCGGATCGGCGTTTTCGGGGCCGATCTTAACATTGATGCGCCCGGGCAGCGCGCTCTGTACGATATCGCGGATGCTCTCGGGGTCGGCCAGATGGTCGAGCACCAGGCCGGCCTTCTTAACGTCCTGATATTCGCGGTTGTTCAGCAGCTTGGAGGCGCCCTCCAGGTGGAACTCCACGCCGCCCATGCCGCCGCCCTCTTCGATGAAGTCGAGCACCTGGCGTGACAGGTGGGCAAAGGCCGAATGGAGGCCGAAGCTCTGCTCGACCACGCCCTGCAGGCGCTGGAGCCTGCCCTCGGCAATGGCCATATTGATAAAGCCGGTCAGGGCCGATACATTCTCGGGGGATACCGGCTGGCGCAGGCGCAGGACCTTGTTGCGCACCGTGTTCTCGCAGAGGAGAACCAGCGCATACTGGGCGCCGTCCCCGTCCATGGGGATCAGCTCGATCTTGCGGACCTCCTCGCCCATGGGCTTCTGGGTCAGGGCGACCGCCGTGTGGTTGGTCACCTTGGATACGACCCTCGAGGCCGCCAGCAGGATATTGTCCATATCGTGCATCCGCTGCTCCATCTCGTCGCGCAGGCGCTGCAGTTCCATGGCCGCCATGCGGTACTGGTCCATCAGCTGGTCGACATACAGGCGGTAGGCCTGGCTGGAGGGGACGCGGCCCGAAGAAACATGCTGCTTTTCCAGCAGGCCCATCTCTTCCAGCTCGCTCATCTCGTTGCGGATGGTGGCCGAGGAAAGGGGCTTTTCGAAGGCGCCCATCAGGGCCTTGGAGCCGACCGGCTCGGCCGAGTCGATATAGTTTTCGATGATGGCCTTGAGGATCATCTGCTTTCTGCTTGGCAGCACGGTGCTCACCCTTTCGCTCGTTTTAGCACTCTCTTATCTCGAGTGCTAACATTATAGTAGCACAAATTCCCCCAAAGTCAAGGGCAAAATGAGAACAATCCACAGATAAAATGTGAACATTTTGGTAACATTGTACAGAGCCGCCTGCCACGCTTCTGTT
>JAFQKM010000137.1 GCA_017396925.1 Clostridia bacterium | reverse complement strand
GCAGGGTCACAGGTTCGAGCAGCTATTGTTTTTGCAAAAAAGAAAAACCACGCAAAATGCGTGGTTTCTTTTTGGTGGACGGTACAGGACTCGAACCTGTGACCCCCTGCACGTCAAGCAGGTGCTCTAGCCAACTGAGCTAACCGTCCGTATGAAGTTTTAAAGAAGTTGGTGGACGGTACAGGACTCGAACCTGTGACCCCCTGCACGTCAAGCAGGTGCTCTAGCCAACTGAGCTAACCGTCCGTATGCTTCTTTTTGTTTGCCGCCGTTTTTCGACTGCCTTATGATTATAACCATACTATACCCATTTGTCAACACCTTTTTTCAAAAAATTTTCACAGGGCTGTTCACAGCATTTTTTATGATCTTTTTTTGCTTTTTCATTACCTCTGTGGTACACTGAAGTCAGTTCCCCGATTTTACAAAATTATTATATAAAGGAGATCCTGTTATGCTGAAAACCAACGAGAAGACCCTGCCCATCGTTTCGGTCCAGGGCCAGGTCGTCCACCCCTCCTTCAGTAAGAAGGGCAAGTTCACCGTCGAGGGCGAAGTCATCTTCATGCCCGGCACCGGCGGCATCACCTACAATGCCAAGATCGGCGACTGCTGTGTCGGCTGGACCGCCGACCATCTCGAGCCCGGCGTCACCACCCGCAACCCTGTTGAAGCCCACAACGACGCTTACGTCTGCTATTCCTGTATCGGCAACGAAGCCAAGGTCGTTTCGGGCGACGCCAAGGGCCGCAAGGGCTTTGTCACCGGCAAGCACGGCGGCTGTGAGCATCTGATGGTCTATTTTGATGACGAGACCATGGAGCTGCTGGCGCCCGACGACAAGATCCTTGTCAAGTCGCAGGGCCAGGGTATGGCGCTGACCGATTATCCCGAGATCATCCTGCGCAACCTCTCCCCTGCACTGCTCCACAAGATGAACATCACCGAGAAGGACGGCAAGCTGCAGGTCGGCGTTGCCAAGATCGTTCCCGGCTGCATCATGGGCTCCGGCCTCGGTTCGGGCAGCTCCAGCGGCGACTACGACATCACCCTTTTTGACGAGGAGATCACCAAGGAATACGGCCTCGACAAGCTGCGTTTCGGCGACATCGTCTGCATCAAGGACGCCGACACCCGCGTCGGCCGCACCTACCGCACCGGCGCCGTCACCATCGGTGTTGTCATCCACAGCGACTGCTATGCAGCCGGCCACGGCCCCGGCGTCACCACCCTCATGTCCTGCAAGACCACACTGATCGAGCCGGTCATCGACGAAAAGGCCAATCTGGCCGATATGTTCCTCTAAGCCACATTCCCGATTTTTTGACTTTTTCCCCATAATGTAGTCCTCTGCCCCGATTTTTTGTCGGGTTTCGCCAGTTGACAGGCTTTGCCGTTTTATGGTATGATGCTTTCAGCAATCGAATATGGCCCCTCATGAGGGAGTAGTTGGCACGCGCTCGCCGGCGTGTTTCAAGTCAACATCTTGGCGGTCACGGCTGGCCGCTTGGCTTGGATGAAATAACCAGACTCATGTATGATCTTCAAACCGTCATACATGGGTCTTTTTTATTGTCGGCCACACATATTCGATCCCCACCCTGTGTATTATATTATTTTAGGAGGAAACGTATGAAACACTACACCCGCACCTTTGAAGAGATCGCCCTCGCTATGGGTACCTCTTCCCGCGGCCTCTCGACCAAAGACGCTGAACGCAAGCGCCTGGAGGTCGGCAAGAATGTTCTTGCCCAGCCCCCCAAGCCCTCGCTGATCAAGCGCTTCTTCTCGCAGATGGCCGACCCCATGACCCTGATCCTGATCGCAGCTGCCATCGTCTCGCTGATCACCGCCGCCTACTCGGGCGAAGGCTTCGCCGACGTCGTCATCATCATGGCTGTTGTCATCATCAATGCCTGCCTGGGCGTCTACCAGGAAAGCAAGGCCGAAAAGGCCATCGAAGCTCTGCAGGCCATGTCTGCAGCCACCTGTAAGGTTATCCGCGACGGCAAGAACCAGATCATCAAGAGCGAAGACCTGGTGCCCGGCGACATTGTTCTGCTGGAAGCCGGCGACGCTGTTCCTGCCGACGGCCGTCTGTTTGAAAGCGCCAGCCTGAAGATCGAAGAAGCTGCCCTGACCGGTGAATCGGTCCCCGTTTCCAAGATCATCGAGGTCCTGGGCATGGACGGCGGCGAGGTTCCCCTGGGCGACCGCAAGAACATGGTCTATATGGGCAGCACCGTTGCCTACGGCCGCGGCGCCGCCATCGTCACCGAGACCGGTATGAACACCGAGATGGGCAAGATCGCCCATGCGCTGGCCAACGCTGCTGAGGGTCAGACTCCTCTGCAGATCAAGCTGGGTCAGCTGTCCACCCTGCTGTCCAAGCTGGTCATCGGCATCTGTGCCTTCATCTTTGCCTTCACCCTCTTCCGCAACGGTGAGTTCTCCGGCACTGTTATGCTGGACACCTTCATGGTCGCCGTTTCGCTGGCCGTTGCCGCTATCCCCGAGGGTCTGGCCACCGTTGTTACCATCGTACTTTCCATCGGCGTTACCAATATGTCCAAGCGCAACGCCATCATCCGTAAGCTGACCGCCGTTGAGACTCTGGGCTGCACCCAGATCATCTGCTCCGACAAGACCGGTACACTGACCCAGAACAAGATGACCGTCGTCGATGAGTTCACGTGCGACAAGGCCCTGCTGGCCACCGCCATGGCCCTCTGCTCGGACGCCAAGCTCGAGCCCGACCGCATCGGCGCTCTGGGCGAGCCCACCGAATGTGCTCTGGTCCGCTACGCTGCCGGCATGCAGCTCTACAAGCCCGAACTGGAGACCGTCGAGCCCCGTAAGGGCGAGGCTCCCTTCGACTCCGGCCGTAAGATGATGTCGACCGTCCACGAAAAGAACGGCGCCTTCATCCAGTACACCAAGGGTGCGCCCGACGAGATCCTCCAGCGCTGCACCAGCTACCTGGCCGAAGACGGCAAGATCGTTCCCATGAACGACGAGATCCGCACCTCTATCCTGGCTGCCAACAAGGAAATGGCTTCCAAGGCCCTGCGTGTTCTGGCTGCCTCCATGCGCGGCTACGACAAGATGCCCGAAAACCTCGAGCCTGCCGCTCTGGAAAGCGACCTGACCTTCATCGGTCTGGCCGGCATGATCGACCCCGTCCGTCCCGAGGTTCAGGACGCTATCGCCCTCTGCCGCACCTCCGGCATCCGTGCCGTTATGATCACCGGCGACCATAAGGACACCGCCGCCGCCATCGCCAAGGAGCTGGGCATGATCACCAGCGACGATCAGGCTGTTACCGGTCTGGAGCTGTCGGCCATGAGCGACGAAGAGTTTGAAAAGCGCATCGAAAATATCAGCGTTTATGCCCGCGTACAGCCCGAGCACAAGGTCCGCATCGTCGAGACCTGGAAGAAGAAGGGCTATATCACCGCTATGACCGGCGACGGCGTCAACGACGCGCCCTCCATCAAGACCGCCGACATCGGCGTCGGCATGGGTATCACCGGTACCGACGTTACCAAGAATGTTGCCGACATGGTTCTGGCCGACGACAACTTTGCCACCATCGTTTCGGCTGTTGAAGAAGGCCGCCGCATTTACGACAATATCCGTAAGTCGGTCCAGTTCCTGCTGAGCTCCAACCTCTCCGAGGTTCTCAGCATCTTCTTTGCAACCCTGCTGGGCTTCACCATCCTCGAGCCCGTACACCTGCTGTGGATCAACCTGATCACCGACTGCTTCCCTGCCATGGCCCTCGGTATGGAAGAAGCCGAGCCCGGCGTTATGAATCGCAAGCCCCGTCCCGCAGGCGAGAGCCTCTTTGCCGACGGTCTGGGCTTTGACATCGGCTTCCAGGGCGTTGTTGTCACCGTTCTGACTCTGGCTGCCTACTTCGTCGGCCACTATATGGAGTCGGGCGTCTGGGAGATCGCCCAGAGCCCCGACGGCATGACCATGGCCTTCCTGACCCTGAGCATGACCGAGATCTGCCACTCCTTCAACCTGAGAAGCCAGAACGGCAGTATCTTCAAGCTGCCCACCCAGAACAAGTTCCTGTGGGGCTCGGCCATCGTCAGCCTGATCCTGACCACCCTGGTCATCTTCGTTCCCTTCCTCTCCACAGCCTTTGGCTTCGAGAGTATCAGCGTTGCCGAGTATGCCGTTGCCATGCTGCTCTCCCTCAGCATCATCCCCATCGTCGAGATCGAAAAGCTGATCGAAAACAAGATCCACGGCCGCAACTAAACCGCAATTCTCGTTCCATCCCAAAGAGACCTCTTCGGAGGTCTCTTTTTTATTTGATTTCCCTATAAAGCGTCAAAAAGCTTGTTTTTGCATCTGCTATGGTATATCATAAAAGCATAATACTGGTAAACTATGCCCGCGCGATCCCATTCCCCTGTTTATTTTATGTTTTCAAATAGGAAAGGATGTGCCTTTATGAACGAACAGCAGAAGGAACAGCTGCGCCAGATCCTGCTGGATCTCTATGGTCTTGATATCAACGAAGCCAACAGCCGCTTCTCTACCCAGAACTATGCCTTCATCTTCCCCGGCCAGCCCCATATGATCCGTGTCAATATGGCCCAGCGCTCCAGTGAACAGATCCTCGGCGAGCTGATGTGGCTGGAAGACCTGAACGCCGAATATGCCACCGTCTGCGAGCCCTCGCCCTCTCTCCACGGCAACCTGCTGGAAGAGTTTGTCCTCGACGGCAAGATCTGCCGCGCTTCGATGTTCCGTACGGCCCGCGGCACCCCCATCACCGTCCCCCGTATGTCCCGTATGTTCTTCGTCTGTGCCGGTAATCTGCTGGGCAAGATCCACAAGACCAGCGAAAAGCAGGTCAAGGCCGGCAAGAAGTATCGCCGTCCCCAGCAGCCCGAAAACTTCACCAACCTCAAGAAGGCCGTCTGGAATAATCTCGATCCTGCGCTGCAGGCCCGTATTGAAGAGATCGAAGCCAAAGTCTTTTCCCACGACCGCGATCCTGAATATTTCGGCCTCTGCCACTGTGACTTCCACCTCAACAACTTCTTTGTAGAAAACAACAATATCTGGCTCTACGACTTCGACGGCTGCTCCTATGGCTATTATCTCTATGATATTGCCATCTTCGTCATGGCCTGCATCTCCAACGGCTACCGCCTGGGCGAGAACTGCGTCGAGACCGTTCGCCAGTATATCCTGCCCTACTTCATGATGGGCTATGAGCTGGAAAAGGAATGCGGCCCCCACTTCTGGGACGATGTCGAGCTTTTCATGACCTACCGTGCCTGCTTCTCCTTTATGATGCTGGCCCGCATGGGCGAGAATGCCCCTCCCGTCGTTGCCAAGTGGCGCAATTTCTACAGCCATGTTCTGCAGCAGGACGATATCCTCGAGGCTCTTTCGGAAGCCTCCCGCCTCTATCTGCAGGAAAAGTAAAGCTTACATACGAAAAAACACCGGACGATTGTCCGGTGTTTTTTTATGCTTTTCTTTTAAAACAGTTCTTCCATCAGCCATTTGTATTCGGCATACATGGCATAATGCTTAATGGGATCCAGGGTATTCAGAATGCCTTCGTAATACCACTTCTGCATGTCCTTGCCGCGCTTGAAGCGGGCCCAGGCCACTTCGCCCATCAGATCCTTTTCATAGCGGATGGCACGCAGATTGGAAAGCTTATCGGCACAGATCAGCAGCATTTCATCCTGTGTGGCCTCATGCTTCAGATAATCGATCGTATGCTGCTTGCGGACCTCCCATTCCTGGCGTTTGTCTTCGCTGGAGGCAAAGACAAGACCCAGAACCTTATAGCCGAAGGCCGAAGATATATCGGTCGAGCTGGTTTCGGTATCCTCCAGTGTATCGTGGAGCAGACCGGCAATGACCACCTCGTCGCTGCAGCCGGCCTCGGTGAGGATCTGCGCCGTTTCAAACGGGTGGATCATAAAGGGCACATCCGAGCCCTTTCTCACCTGGCCATGATGAGCACGGGTGGCAAAAACAATGGCTTCATGCAGCTTGAGCTTGTTGTGAAACGGCATATTTCCCCCTCTTTCTGCCACTGCTGCGGCATCAGCTTTCCGAATACTCTATTCGGAATTTATCCATTATTATAATATATTTCAGTGCTGTACTCAAGAGCTTTCCCGCATTTTCTCAGGGTATTTCTCTTTTTCTTCGAAGAAAGCCAAAAAAGTTCTCCGGAAAATAGATTTCCGGAGAACTTTGGGTTCTTTTATGCTTCCAGCTGTGCAATGGCCAGCTGTACTGCCTGTTCGACCAGACGGCTCATGGGCATATCATCGAGGCCGGCGATCAGATTGTCGCAGTGATTGACCGGCACAAGGATGCGCACGGCATTGCTCTGCCCCACCGCCATCGCCATGGCAGGGGTGACTTCGCCGAAGAGGGCGTCGGCGATGACGATACCGACCGGGCCGACGATCAGATCGGCCTTGCGGCAGCCGACGATAACGGCATTCTCGCCGGTGGCGGCATTGTC
>JAFQKM010000136.1 GCA_017396925.1 Clostridia bacterium | reverse complement strand
CTCCGGGTCTGCGAGATCCTCGAGGAAAGCGGCATCGAGCATTACGACAGCCTGCCCATGAGCAAGATCTTCCCGCTGGTCTATACCTACGAAAGCGAAGATTCCCGCGAGGCCAAGGCATTGCGCGCCTTTGCCGAAACCGAACTCAAGCTGGACGAGCTGCCTTCGGCAGCCGAGCTTTTCATGCTGCTGCTGGAGGAGTTTGAGATCCCCTCAAATCTTCCCCTGCCCGAGCAGCGCCGCATCATGGGCGTGCGCTACGAGATGAAGCTGCGCGATTTCGGCGCCTATGCCCCCTTTACGCTGGCAGCCGGCCTGGATATCGATACGGCGGCGCACATCACCCAGCTTTACCAGTCGCTGCCCGGCGTTTCCATCGAGGCCGACAGCAGCCGCCGTTACGAGACCGATACGGCCGCCCATATGCTGGGCTATGTTGGCATCATCTGGAAAGAAGAATATGCCGAGCTCAAGGACCAGGGCTACGGCCTCAATGATATTCTGGGCAAGGCCGGATTGGAGAAGGCGCTGGAAAGCTATCTTCACGGCATCGACGGCAAGGAGACCCTGGTCACCGACATCACCGGCGAGGTCGTTCAGCGCTATGTTTCCACCGAGCCCCAGCCGGGCGACAACTGCTTTCTGACCATCGACCTCGATCTGCAGGAGGTGGCCGAGCAGGCACTGGCCGAGACCATCGAGAATATCCGCCGCAAGGGTGCGGCCAGCCGTACCGGCGCCGGCGCCGATGCCGAGGGCGGCGCCGTTGTGGTCATCGATGTCGATACCGGCGAGATCCTGGCCATGGCCAGCTATCCCACCTATAACCTGGCCTCCTTCAATGCCGATTACGATCTGCTGAAGGAGGATCCGCTGACCCCCATGGTCAACCGTGCCACCACCGGCCTCTATCCCCCCGGCTCGACCTTCAAGATGGTCACTTCGGTGGCGGCGCTGGAAGAGGGCATCATCACGCCGCGCACCCAGATCCGAGATCTGGGCCGCTATACCTACTGGGACGACTACCAGCCCCGCTGCTGGATCTATAAGGATACCGGCCGTACCCACGGCCTGATCAATGTCAGCGAGGCCCTCAAGTATTCCTGCAACTACTTCTATTATGAAGTCGGCCGCGTCATGGGCATCGATACCCTCAAGGCCTGGGCCGAAAAGCTGGGCCTCGGCCAGAAGACCGGCGTCGAGCTGGGCGACCGCGCCGGCCAGATCGCCTCTCCCGAGACCATCGAGGACTGGGAAGGCGGCCTTGTGCTGCAGGCAGCCATCGGCCAGTCGGCCCATCAGTTCACCCCCATCCAGCTGGCCAACTATGTTGCCACCATCGTCAACGGCGGCACACGCTATCAGCCCCATCTGCTGAAAAAGGTCATGGACTACAGCCTGACCGAAACGGTGGAAGAGATCGAGCCCACCGTGCTCGATCAGATCGACCTGCAGGAATCGACCATTCAGGCCGTCAAGCAGGGCATGCGCGGCGTTGTTACCGAAGATGGTACGGCTTCGTCGGTCTTCCTCAATTAT
>JAFQKM010000135.1 GCA_017396925.1 Clostridia bacterium | reverse complement strand
GGGGATGTCCTTGAGCCAGCCCATGAAGCTGACGCTGCCTTCCAGCCCCAGTTCCTTCGACAGGGCGATCAGCTTGTCCATATCCTCGCCGTCGCCGCCGATCAGCAGCTTGAGATTGGGCACTTCCTTTTTGGCCAGCGCAAAGGCGCGCAGCAGGGTGCCGATGTCCTTGACCGGGTTGAGGCGGGCCGGGATGCCCAGCACGACGTCGCCCTCGTTGTATTCCAGCCCGGCTTCGGCCAGATAGGCCTTGCGGTCGACCTTGGGCGCCTTGGTGGAAAAGTCGAGGCCGTTGTAGATGGTCATCATCTTGAGGGGATCAAAGCCGCGGCCCAGCAGCATCCGGCGGAAATTGTCGGATACCGTGGTGTAATAGTCGAAAAAGCGCAGGGCGGCCGAGTTGAGGCGGCCGAAGGTATTGCGCTTGAGTGCGCTGTGCATATAGTCCAGCTTATAGTCCGAGTGGACGGTGGTGACGATGGTGGCGCCGGTAAACATCTTGACCAGCACACCGGCCAGATTGGCCTTGGCGCCGTGGCAGTGGACGATGTCGGGCCGTGCCTTGCGGGCATATTGGATCAGCCGCAGATAGTCCATGGGGACATTGCCCGAGTAGAAGGTCTCGGTGCGGATGCCCATGGCGGCTGCATCTTCGGGAAATTCGCCGTCGCGCAGGCTGACCAGGGTCAGGTCGCTGGTCTCCTTGAGGCGCGAGCAGAGGGCCAGGATGTGGGTCTTGGCGCCGCCCTTGTCGCCGCCGCCGGCGATATGCATAAGTTTCATAGTCGTTATCTCCATTCCGGGGCCATTGGCCCATAGATATACAGATTAATTATACCCCAAAATCATATACAGGGCAAGGGCATCTCGCATCCCCTCTTGTTTACAATTCCGCTCTTTCCTTTTCGGCAGAACTATGTTAGAATATCATTTATATCACCACACTCACCCTCCGGAAAGGAAGCGTACAGATATGGGTATTCGTTTCGGACACATCAGCGATATGCATCTGGCAGGCGATAAAGCCTCCGATTCCCTCGTCAAGCTCAAGGCCGCCGGCGGCGACCAGCTGGGCAATACAACGCTGGCCCTGCAGGAGCTGGCCACCGAGCAGCTCGATCTGCTGATCATGACGGGCGACCTGGTCCACGAAGGCACAGCCGGCGACTATGCCGCCCTGCGTGCCCTCATCGAGCAGTATCTGCCCGGCGTCCCGGTCATCAGCGCCATGGGCAACCACGATGTGCGCAGCGCCTACCGCGAAGGATTTCTGGGTATGGCCAAGGCCGACGACAGCCCCTATATCGATACCCTCGAGGTGGGCGGCTGGCGCATCATTTCCATCGACTCGGCATGGGAGAAGCTGCTGATGGGCGGCGTCAACGAGCCCCAGCTCGACTGGCTGGCCGAAGTGGCACAGCAGCCCATCGAAAAGGGCAATATCCTGATCTGCCACCACCCCTTCTGCCCCACCCTCGAGCACACCGGCATGCCCCTCTACCCCAAGCTGGAGGCCGTTCTGCGCACCGGCGCCATCAAGGCCATCTTCAACGGCCATCTGCACAAGATCTGCACCGGCTGGGCGGCAAGCGTCCCCCACTTCACCGGTCAGTCGCTGGCCTTTGACATCGAGACGCTGGCCGGCAAGGCCATCTACACCACCCGTGGCGGCTACAATATGTGCTGCGTCGACCGCGAAGGCCACTTCTTCGTCGAGAGCAGAATTGTTTCCCCCAAGGGTACCATCTATCAGACCAAGGGGATCTGATCTATCACAACACCACACAAAGGAAGTAATGCAAAATGTTTAAGAAATACATGAACGAGTTCATGCGTGCCAGCAAGCTGGCCTTCTTCTTCGCCATGGGCCTGCTGATCGCCACCGGCATCGTCCCCGCCCTGCTCAGCGAGACCCGTGCCGAGGCCTCTGCTCAGTTCCTGAGCTCCCTCTATGGCATCCTCACCAGCTATTGCGGCGCCGTTCTGCTGCTGTGGATCGCCGAGATCATCATCACCAAGCACACCGAAAAGAAAAAGGCCGCCAAGAAGGCCGCCCGCATGGCTGCCAAGAAGGCCAAGGCCGAAAAGGCCGCCAAGGCTGCTGCCGAAGCCGCCGAAGAAGCGCCTGCTGCTCCCGCCGATGCACAGCCTGTGGAGAACACCGAAGAAAAGTAAACCCATCCCTTTACAAAGAAAGACCACCCGATATGGGTGGTCTTTTTGTATGTGTCGGGCAAATCCCTTCGCCTATTTACTAAATTAAAATGTGTGCTATAATTGATTTATATTCCTATTCGCGAAATTTACATGTCCTATAGTAGATTCAATAATATGGAGGAATATACTATGAAGAAAAAAATTGATTTTGGCGCGCTTGTTGGCGGCGTCGGAAAAACAGCCAAGGATATGCTGGATACAGCTTTGCAGGCCGTAGATCAAAACGATGACGGTAAGTTTAATCTTGCGGATGTAACTGCAATCGCCGGAACGGTAAGCGACGCTGTTCAGAAAAGTACACAATCACTGAAAGAAACTGCCGGTGAAAAGGCCCGCACACTTGAACTGAAATCTTTACAGCCTATTTTCCCCGATTCTCTGAGCGATGCCAATTTCCTGATGCCCAAGTTTATCCGCGTAGTCGATCGCGACAAAAAATATATCGAAAGTGAAGTATGCCAAGGCTCGATCGGATATAATTCTGATCAGAAAGGACTTCACATCGTAAATATTTTCAAAGATTCGCTTGATTCTTTTGGTCTGGCCTTCTATCCCGATCACGAACAGGAGTTTTACTATGTAGATCCCTGTGATCGTGATCGATATATCTCTTTGGACGAATATTTTGCATACATAAAAATTGTCCGTATCAACGAACTGAAAAAGCTTGCTCAAGACCTTGGCGCAAAGCATTTCAAAGTTACCTATATGGAAGAACAAATTGCTTTTTCCGAGAACAAAGTCAAGGCCAATGCAAAGGGCCCTGCCACGATTGACGCAAGCCATAATTCGATTGAAAAGAAGTTTACAAACATCAAAATTGAATCCGAGAGTGATTTTCCCGGCCATCCTCCCATTAAACCACAACTCAAATATATGCAGCGTGATCCCAGCATTCAGAACCTCATCGCTCTGCGCATGGATGAAAGCTCACCTCTTTTGCACGAAAAGTTCATGCTCAAGCTGAGCAATTCTTCCGGATTGAAAGAGACCGACGCCGTCAAGATCGACGCAGTCTTAAAAGGCCTGAAAGTTTCCGGCAATGCAACGGTTGCCAGCGAAGCCAAAAATGAAGCACGCAGGTATCTTGAATACGAAATCGAATTTTAAATCCCATACAGTCCCAGCGGCACGGACCGCCCGGGAGGTCGGTCCCTACGGCACCCCGGCTCCCGTCAGACGATCGTAGGGACCGGCATCCCTGACGGTCCGCATGAGGGTGCCTGCGTCAAACGAGTGTAGGGGCGGCCATACCCACAGGGCACAGGTCGGTCGTCCGCGGGCCGCTGTGGTCAGCGTCCCCTACAAATACAAAAAATCCCCGGAAATCCGGGGATTTTTATTATCTTCTGCTTAAACGTTGAAACGGAACAGTACGACGTCGCCGTCCTTCCATGGCCCCATAAAATCTTCGATTTTTCGGGGACCCCACAGATTTCATAGATTTGCGGCAAATAAATTGCCTGCAAATCGGCGCCGCCATTCTACCGGCGGCGGATCGTCATTCGGCCGGCGTCTCTGCTTTAAACGTTAAATCTAAACAGTACGACGTCGCCGTCCTTCATGACGTATTCCTTGCCTTCGGAGCGGACGAGGCCCTTTTCCTTGGCCAGGGCGAAGGAACCGCACTCCATCAGCTGGTCGTAGTGGACGACCTCGGCACGAATGAAGCCGCGCTCGAAGTCGGAATGGATCTTGCCGGCGGCGCCGGGGGCCTTGGTGCCGCGGGTGATGGTCCATGCACGGACCTCGGGCTCGCCTGCGGTCAGGTAGGAGATCAGGCCCAGACGCTCGTAGGACAGGGTGATCAGGCGGTCGAGGCCCGACTTTTCAAAGCCCAGCTCGGAAAGGAACTCGGTCTTTTCCTCGCGGCTCATGCCGGCCATTTCGGCCTCCATGCTGGCGCAGATGGGCAGAACATCGCTGCCTTCCTCCTGTGCAAAGGCCTTGACGGCCATATAGCCGGGGTCGTTCTCATAGTCGCCGGCCAGCTGCTCGTCGCTCATGTTGGCAGCATAGATGACCGGCTTGTCGGTCAGCAGGTCGACGGTGGCGATGATCTCCTGATCCTCGGGGCTGCACTCGAAGGTGCGGGCGGTCAGGCCCTTTTCCAGATGGGCCTTGAGGTCCTTGAGCAGAGCGACCTCGGGCAGATACTTCTTATCGCCCTTGGCCAGCTTTTCGGTCTTGTCGATGCGGCGCTCGAGCATCTCGATATCCGAGAAGATCAGCTCGAGGTTGATGGTCTCGATGTCGCGCTGGGGATTGATCGAGCCGTCGACATGGATGATATTGTCGTCGCTGAAGCAGCGGACAACATGGACGATGGCGTCGACCTGACGGATGTGAGACAGGAACTTGTTGCCCAGACCTTCGCCCTGAGAAGCGCCCTTAACGAGGCCGGCGATGTCGACAAACTCGATGATGGCGGGGGTGATCTTCTTGGGGTTATAGATCTTGGCCAGCTCGTCCAGACGGTAGTCGGGAACGGGAACGATGCCGACGTTGGGATCGATGGTGCAGAAGGGATAGTTGGCTGCCTGGGCGTTGCCGCTGTCGGTCAGCGCATTAAAGAGGGTGGACTTGCCTACGTTGGGCAGGCCTACGATACCAAGTTTCATACTCTATTGCATTCCTTTCGGGATCATTTTTAGGATTCTTAACTTAGAAAGTATACCCGAGAAACCGTGCAAATGCAAGGGGGATGTGGTAAAATAAAGACAACGTTCTCCCGAAAGAAGGTCCTATTATGCAGAAACTCTATGAAAAAAGCCGCCTCAGCTTTGCCCTCTTCTGGATCCTGCTCTATGTGGTGGGCACCAGCCTGACCGATGAAGCTTCCCGCAGGATCGGCCTTGAGAAATCGATCTCCCTGCCCTGGCTGGCTGCGCTGTCGGTCTTTGCCTTTCTGTGGCTGCGCAAGCGGGAGCTGACCCGTACCTACGGCCTGTGCGCCCCCACGCTGCCCCCTTCCCGTCTGCTCTGGTATCTGCCGCTGGTGCTGATCTGCTCGACCAACCTGTGGTATGGCCTGACCATGAACCTCTCTCCCCTCGAGAGCTTCTTCTATGCGGGCAGCATGCTCTTCGTCGGCTTCCTCGAAGAGCTGATCTTCCGCGGCTTCCTGTTCAAGGCCATGGCCGAGGATGACCTGCGCACCGCCGTCATCCTCTCCAGCCTGACCTTCGGCATAGGCCACATCGTCAACCTCTTCAACGGCAGCGGCGC
>JAFQKM010000134.1 GCA_017396925.1 Clostridia bacterium | reverse complement strand
TCGCTGGATTTCAAGCCCCTGATGGATCGCCTGGCCGAGCAGTATAAGGTCGTCGTTCCCGAGCCCTTCGGCTACGGCTATTCCGACAAGACCAACGAGCCCCGCACCGTCCAGAATCAGGTCGACGAGATGCGTGAAGGCTTGCGCAAGGCCGGCTTCTTCCCGCCCTATGTTCTGGCTGCACATGCCATGGGCGGCATTGCTTCCCTCTACTGGGCCGCACACTATCCCCGTGAAGTCGCTGCCGTTGTCGGCATCGATACCACACTGCCTGCACAGGGCCCCGCACTGGCAGCTTCCTGCAGCTGCATGATGCGCTTCAAGGCCTTCATGCGCAAGATCACGCCTGTCCGCGCACTGGTCAAGGCCGGTCTGCTGGATGGTCAGATCAAGAACTACACCGGTGGTCAGGATGACCTGATGCCCATCGTCCGCAGCCATGTGGCCAACCTCAAGACCTCCAATACCGAGGCCAACGAGCAGAGCGCACTGCTGCAGAACTGCGAAGAGGTTGCCGGCCTCAACTATCCTGCTTCCTGCCCCGTTCTCATGCTGGTGGCCAGCGAGAGCTGCGACAAGCTCAAGGCCGACGGCACAGCCGGTATCGACTGGATGGCCGAGCACGAGAAGATCGCCATGTATGCCAAGAAGGGCAAGTGTGTCCTGCTGGAGGGCGGCCATTATCTGCATCACACCGCAGCCGACGCCATTGTTGCCGAGATCATGGACTTTGTTCCTTCCGACGAAGAGCAGAAGCCCCTGCTGCGCAGCTTCCTGAAAAAGTAAATTATGATACAGAAGCCGATGCCGTAGGAATACGGCATTGGCTTTCTTTGTGTGGATGAAGAATCCAAGGCTTTACAATAAACCAAAACTACAGAACGGAGAATAAAATTATGGAAAAGATCCTCGCTGATTTTCTGGAAATGGTACAGGTCGACGCCATCTCCTTTGACGAACGCAAAGTCGCAGATATCTGCCTGCGCAAGCTGGAAGAGTTGGGCTGTGTGGATATTTACGAAGACAAGGCCGGCGAGAAGGTTGGCGGAAATACCGGCAACATCTTTGCACGCTTCCCCGGCACCCTGCCCGGATCGATCCTCTTCTCGGCCCACATGGACCGCATGCCCCAGGGCTTCGGCATCGAGCCGGTCATTGAAGACGGCATCGTAAAGACCAAGGGCGACACCATTCTGGCCGCCGACGATCTGGGCGGCATTGCAGCCATCTTCGACGGTATCCGCAAGCTGAAGGCGTGCGGCCAGCCCCATCCCACCGTCGAGATCCTGCTGACCATCTGCGAAGAAAAGGGCCTGCTGGGCAGCCTGCATTTTGATTATGCGGATATCAAGAGCGAGATCTCCTATGCCCTCGACTCGCCCGGTCATATCGGCCGCATCCTGATCGCATCGCCCCATTCGGCCAAGCTGCAGGTCGAGGTCTTCGGCAAGGCTGCCCATGCCGGTTCGGAGCCCGAAAAGGGCAAGAGCGCGGCAGTCGGCGCAGCAAAGATCCTGGCCAACCTGCGTGAAGGCCGCCTGGATCACGAATCGACCTCCAACTTCCCCATTGTCGAGGCCGGTCACGGCGCAACCAATGCCGTCTGTGATTATGCCATCATCAAGGGCGAGGCCAGAAGCATCGACAAGCAGAAGCTGATGGACTATATCGCCTATTTTGAAAAGCATTGCCAGGAGACTGCCGAGGCCTTTGGCGTCACCGCCAAGACAGCCTGGAATCTGGGCTCTCCCGGCTATAAGGTCGAGAAGGACAGCGCCAGCGTCCGCCTGATCTCGGAAGTCTTTGCCCAGATGGGCGTCGAGCCTCTGCCCGAAGCCAGCGGCGGCGGTATGGACGCCAATCGTTACAATGCCAAGGGCATCCAGAGCGTCGGTCTGGCCACCGGCTATTTCGACAACCATACCACAAACGAGCATGTCTTCCTCGACAGCTTCCTGCGCACCGGCGAAATGGTCATGCGCACCGTGCTGGAGTATGGCAAGAACATGGAAAAATACAAGGTATAACCGATGATCAAGCAATATATCGTCGATGCCTTCACCGATCGGGTCTTCGGCGGCAATCCGGCGGCAGTCTGCGTGCTGGACAGCTATCCCGAGGACGAGCTGATGATGGGCATCACATTGGAAAACAATCTTTCGGAAACCGCCTTTGCCGTACCCGAAGGGGAGGGCTATCATCTGCGTTGGTTCACGCCGGGCGGCGAGATCG
>JAFQKM010000133.1 GCA_017396925.1 Clostridia bacterium | reverse complement strand
GCGGATCTTCTGATCCTGGATGACGTCGCCGCACATGGCCTGGCACTTCTGCAGGTCGATGTGGTTCTTTTCCATATTTTCCAATGTGGTGCGGACGGCATTTTCTTCGATGTCGCAGGAGAAAATATCCTTACCGCCCAGCAGCATGGCACAGCAGCCGAGAATGCCGCTGCCGCAGCCCATGTCGAGAATATGCTTGCCTTCGCAGTCGAGGGCGTCCAGCTGCTCCATGCACAGGCGTGTGGTGGCATGGGAACCGGTGCCGAAGCTGGATGCGGGATCCATGACCAGCACGATGCGGCCCTCTTCGTCCTCGATGGTCTCCCACGAGGGGCGGACATAGAGCTTGTCGCCCACCTTGAAGGGCTTGTAATACTGCTTCCAGTTGTTTTCCCAGTCGCTGCTCTTAACAGCTTCGGTCTCCCAACCATAGGTGCCGTTCAGGCCGTCGACGACCGCCTTGGCCTGGGCCATCTGCATGGCGCCGTCTTCGCTGTCTTCCACATAGAAGGTAACCGAGGGGAAACGCTCGGGATTCTCGTAGAGGCCTTCCTCGATATAGTCCCAGCGGCTGTTCTTGTCATTGACAAAATCGTCGATAACAGCAGGGTCGTCGATCTCGAAGCCCGAGACAACATCGCCCAACTTGTGGCACAGCCACTCGACGTCACCACTCTGCACGGTGACCTTGATCTTTATATAATCCAAAATGATCAACTCCTTAATATATCAAGTATACACAAATGGATAGATTTTGTAAACGATAGATTTTCGCTTTTCTCGATTCTCCCCAAGATTTCCTTGCATATTTTTGGGGTGGGTGGTATACTTTTCTTAGCTAAATCTTAGCACCCTTAACATTCATTCCCATTCCGGATTCTGAACGAAGGAGGATACACCATTGGACTTCAAAGAGATTTTTAAGGAATTCCTGGTCGATTTTCCCTCCAGGCTTTCCAAGTTCGAGCAGACTGCTCTGGAAACAGGTTTCGATAAAAAGATCTCGATTGCCGAGATCCACATCATCAACAAGATCGGCCCCGAAGGCAGCGAAAAGATGAATGCCATCGCCCGCCGTCTGGGCGTCACCCAAGCCACCCTGACCGTTGCCTGCGACAAGCTGGAGGAGAAGGGCCTGGTCATCCGCCAGCGCGACATCGACGACAAGCGTTCGGTCACCGTCCGCCTGACCGCCGAGGGTCTGGCCGCCTACTATTTCCATCAGGCTCTGCTGGACAACCTGGCCGAGCAGTTCATGGCCGGCTTCAACGATTATGAAGTCGAAAAGATCTGCGAAAAGCTGATTGCGATCTACGCCCAGTTTCCCTATTAAATGCGAATGCATTTAATAGGGTTCCCTCTCATTTTATAGATTTCGGCGGCAAAGCCTTCCGAAATCGGCGGCCGAATGGTCGGCCGGTCGCGCCCCGGCGCTCCTGACCCTCTCCCCGTGTTTGAAAGCCTTCGTCTGCGTTCCTGCTGCCATGCAGGCGTTCGGCGAAGGCTTTTCTGTTTGAAAATCCATACACTTTCCATCTTCTGTCGGGCTGCGGCCAACAGCCCGTCACTTTCCCAAGGAGGCAATTTCTATGGCTTACAAAATCATCGTTGACAGCTGCTGCGACGCCCGCAGTATCCCCACCGGCGACATCCCGGTCATTCAGGTTCCGCTGGTGCTCAACATCGGCGGCAAGAGCTATGTGGACGACGGCACCCTCAATTCGGTCTGGCAGGTTGCAGCCATGCGTGCCGCCAAGGACCAGCCCTCTACCGCCTGCCCCTCCCCTGCCGAATATGCCGACGCCATGAGCGGCGAGGACGACTGCTTTGTCATCACCCTGTCGGCCAATCTGTCGGGCTCCTACCAGAGTGCCGTAGCCGGCC
Source organism: Clostridia bacterium (assembly GCA_017396925.1). Lineage (GTDB taxonomy): Bacteria > Bacillota > Clostridia > Oscillospirales > Butyricicoccaceae > RGIG1902. The sequence continues at coordinate 2,852 of JAFQKM010000133.1, read as the reverse complement.
TGGAACTCAAGACGGGCAGCGGACGGGTACACATCTTCAATTCCTGCAGTGCCAGCGCCGGTGAAGCCGCCATTGCCTTCGAGCTGGCCAACCTGATCCACAGGGGTCTCGCCTTCGATGAGATCGTCGAGCAGGGCGAAGCCTACCTGCGCTCGATGCGCACCTTCTTTGTCCTTGAAAGCCTTGATTATCTGATCAAGGCCGGACGCATCGGCCGCTTCTCGGGCCAGCTGGCCACCATCATGCAGATCCGTCCCATCATGGGCGAAGACGGCGATGGCAACATCATTCCCATTGCCAAGGTGCGCGGCACCAATCCCGCCCTGCGCCGCATGGTCGAGCAGGTCAAGGCGCAGGATGAAAAGATGTGTGAAGCCGGCCGCCCCCGGAAGCATCTGGTTATTTCCCACTGCAACTGCCCCGAGCGCGCCCTTGATGTCAAGAAGATGATCCAGGAGGCCTGCCCGGATATCACAGACATCACAATTCTGCCCACCGGCGGCGTATCCACCTTTTACGCCTTTGACGGCGGTATTGTTGTGGCTTACTGATAACCTCGCCGCCGGCGGGAACCCGCACATTTTATAGATTTCGGGCGGCAAAGCCTTCCGAAATCGGCGGCCGAATGATCGGCCGGTCGCGCCCCGGCGCTCCTGCGGCGGCGTATCCACCTTTTACGCCTTTGACGGCGGTATTGTTGTAGCCTACTGATAACCTAAAAAATAAAACCTCTACGCTCATCGACCGAACCTGACGCCTTGGCGTAGTTCGGCAGTAGATATGTAGCACGAAGCGGATTTTTTGCACTGTCAGAAGCCAATGTTCTGCACCGCGTATATCGGGCCGGACATTGGACCTACCGGATCCGTCCGGCTGTGGGGTCAAGGGGCCTAGCCCCTTGCCGGGTTTGGCGCTCTGCGCTCGCCCGGACTACGGGTCAAGGGCAGCGCCCTTGTGCCTTTTGCATACTTTGTGGCATAACAAAGTATGGCCGGGTGTATAATCGGGGTTGGGAGCGGCAGCGCCCATAAACGCATTGCTTTATATCTGCGAACACGAATAAAATCATCATTTTTATCTTTACCTTATTTCTCTCCTGCGGTATACTGAATGCAGGAAAACTTACCAATAAAGGAGTGCATATCCCATGATCCGTTTCAACTGCGACTATAACGAAGGCGCACATCCCCGTATCCTCGAGCGCCTGGTCGAAACCAATTTCGAGCAGACCGCCGGCTACGGCGAAGACCCCCACTGCGACCGCGCCAAGGAACTGATCCTCAAGGACTGCGGCAACCCCAATGCCGACGTCTACTTCCTGGTCGGCGGCACACAGACCAATCTGACCGTTATCGCATCGGCCCTGCGCCCCCATCAGGGTGCCCTGAGCGCCGAGTCGGGCCATATCAATGTCCATGAAAGCGGCGCCATCGAGGCATCGGGCCACAAGGTCCTCTCCCTCCCCTCTGCCGACGGCAAGCTGACCGCCGCACAGGTCGAGGCCGCATGGCGTGCCCACTTCGAGGATGAGACCCAGATCCACATGGTTCAGCCCAAGATGGTTTATATCTCCCATCCCACCGAGATCGGCACCCTCTATACCAAGGACGAGCTGACCGCCCTCAGCGAGGTCTGCCGCAAGCGCAACCTCTATCTGTTTATGGACGGCGCACGCATGGGCTATGGCCTGACCGCCCCCGGCAACGACCTGACTCTGGAAGACATCGCCAGACTGACCGACGTCTTCTACATCGGCGGCACCAAGGTCGGCGCCCTCTTCGGCGAGGCCCTGGTCATTGTCAACGACCAGCTGAAGGTCGATTTCCCCTACATGATCAAGCAGCGCGGCGGCCTGCTGGCCAAGGGCCGTCTGCTGGGCATCCAGTTCGAGACCCTCTTCGAGGACGGCCTCTACTACGAGCTGGGCGCACATGCCAACAAGGCAGCCACCATCATCCGCGAAGCCTGCGAACAGAAGGGCTATAAGATGTTCTGCGCCTCCCCCACCAACCAGCAGTTCCCCATCCTGCCCAACGAGATGCTCAAGGCCTTCCAGGACAAGTATTCCTATGCCACATGGGCCAAGGTCGACGACGACCACACCGCCGTCCGCTTCTGCACCAGCTGGTGCACCAAGCTGGAGGACGCCGAGCAGCTGGCAAAGGATATTCTGGCTTTCTAAGATTTTGATCCGCAATAAGAATGCCGCTCCCCAAAGGAGCGGCTTTTTTATGTTATTCCCCCTTAAAGGTCAGCTGGACGACCTGTTGCGGCATATCCTTTGTGATGACGATGGTATCGGTATCGGGGTGAGAAACCAGCTTCTTGTCCCACAGGGCGAGGAAGGGCTCGACGGTATCGATCGCATCATGTCCCTGCTCCCCTTCGCGGTAATGCATGGGGATAACGACCCTGGGCTGCAGTGCATCACAGACCGCCTTGGCCCCCTTGCCTTCGACGGTATAGAAGCCGCCTACGGGGATCATAACGGCATCGACCACGCCGATGGCCCTGATCTGTGCTTCACTCAGCATATGGCCAAGGTCGCCGAAATGGGCCACGCGGACGCCCTGATGCTCGATGATATGCACCTTGTTGGGGCCGCGCTTGGCGCCCTCGGCGTCATCGTGGAAGGTATCGATGATCTCGACCTTAAAGGGCAGCTCGCCGGCATAAGGCACAATGTCCACAGCCTGTACATAGCCGTGGTCGCCGTGGTTATGGCTGCAGTACACGGCATTGGCCGCTGTTCTGAACTCGGGGAAGCCGCGAACGCCGGTATAGGGATCGAGGACCAGTGTGGCGTCGCCGCAGGTCAGCTTATAGCAGGACAGGCCCAGCCATTTGATGGT